>JACREX010000117.1 GCA_016212695.1 Bacteroidia bacterium | reverse complement strand
TATACATCTCAATAAAATCATGGCAGATAGAATTTTTACAAACTTGAAAATTGATATGAGTTGCAAAAAATATAAGAGGGTTTATCGCGATGCCTTATGGTTTGGTAAAATTGCGTCTTAAAAATTAACGAAGTATTGATTTTTATATATTAATAATTATATTATTATTCATATGTTCAGGAAATTAATTTGTGTATTATCGGCGTTTCTTATAGCAAATGGTTTGTTTGCTCAATCCGGAACCTTAAAGGGAAAAGTAATTGACGAGGGCACTAATGAGCCTATCCCGTTTGCAAATGTTACTATCGAAGAAAATGGTAAGGTTCTTACAGGAGGTACTACAGACTTTGATGGTAATTATACTATTAAGCCTGTTACACCCGGGAAATATACAGTGAAAGCATCCTATGTCGGATACACCGCATCGCAGATCAACGGCTGCGTTATCAAAGGAGGCGTGATAACCTTCCAGGATTTTAAGTTAAAATCATCAACAAAGCAGTTGGGCGAAGTTGAAGTAAAAGACTACAAGATACCGTTGATAGATAAAGACCAGACGCAAACCGGGGGCGCTGTTACATCCGAAGATATTAAAAAGATGCCCGGACGTTCGGCAACATCCATTGCCACTACGGTGGGCGGCGTATATTCCCAGACCGGCGGCGAAGGAGACGTAAATATCAGGGGCGCCCGTTCCGAAGGTACGGTTTACTATGTTGACGGCGTTAAAGTAATCGGTTCCAGCGCTGTTCCCAAATCGGCTCTCGAACAGGTAACCGTTATCACAGGAGGCCTTCCGGCCCAGTATGGCGATGCCACAGGCGGTATTATCAGCGTTACCACCAAGGGCCCGTCGAATAAAATGAACGGCGCCGCAGAATTGCAGACAACACAGTTCTTAGATGCTTTTGGAAGCACTATAGTCGGCTTAAACCTTATGGGGCCTTTATATGTTAAAAAAGAAGAAGGTTCTGCCTCCAAGAAAGCATTGCTGGGTTTCTTACTATCCACAGAATTCACATATGAAAAAGATAATGCCCCCTCTATTCTCGGCCGATGGAAAGTGAAAGATGATATATTAGACAGCATATCGAACCACCCCCTGAGAAAAGCAGGCGTCGCAACCGGAGGTTTTTTCCAGGGATCGCTTATGAATGCGGAATTTTTGAGAAGCGAAAATTTTGAAAAAATAAAAACTTCGTTAAATGCAAATGAATATAACCTGAAGGTTGCAGGGAAAATAGACTATCAGCCTTCAAAGAATTTCAACATTACCGTAGGCGGTACATACCAGTATGTTAATTATCATGCTTTCAATTATAGTTTCCAGCTTTTCAACTGGTATAATAATCCGCAGGTAAAGTCGAATAACTGGAGGATTTATGCAAGACTGACCCAGAAATTTTCGAACCAGAGCGAAGAGCAGGAAAAAAAATCTGCTTCTCTCATTAAAAATGCATTCTATTCCATACAGGCCGATTATTCAAGGGTAAGTTCCTATACACAGGACCCTGATCACAAAGACAATTTTTTTAAATATGGAAACATCGGTAAGTTTAAAACCTACAGGGTAAGATCGTACCAGTGGGGAACCGATACTTCGGGTTCTCTTGGACCAAATGGCCTGACCGGATGGATTCACAATGGTTTCATGGATACCGCTGTAACATTTCAGCCTTCGGAATATAACAGGGAAGGATCTTTATATACCCAGCAATATTATAATTTGTACCCGGAATGGTACTATCATATGAATTTAACCGATATTCAGATGGGTAACGGCCTGCTAAACGGCGATGCCATTCCTGCAGTATATAGTATATGGAACAGCCCGGGCACTCCTTATAATGGGTACTCTCATAGCGCCAGTTCCCAGTTCCGCATCACAGCAAGCGGTTCTGCCGATGTTAAAGACCATGAACTGTCTCTGGGCTTTGAATTTGAACAGAGGTCGAGTTCCGCTTTTAGCGTTAATGATCCTGTGGGCCTTTGGACCACGGCACGGCAGCTTATGAATAATCACATGATCCAGTTAGATTTAAGTGATCCTAACCCTATTTATGATGCAAACGGCGTATTCCAGGATACAATATATTATAACAGGTTGTATAATAAATCCGAACAGGCTTTGTTTGACATTAATTTCAGAAAACACTTAGGCCTTCCGGTTGACGGTAATACCATGAATGATTATGTGGATGTGGACTCGTATGACCCCTCGGAGTTTTCAATTGATTATTTCAGCGCCGATGAATTGTTAAATAACGGGGTTTCTCTTGTCAGCTATTTTGGCTTTGACCATCACGGCAGGAAATTATCGGGTAAACCCAGTTTGAATGATTTCTTTACTGCAACCTTTACAGATGAGAATGGCAACCTGCGGTATAAGAGAGAAATCGCTCCGTTTCAGCCTACATACGTAGCCGGGTATATACAGGATAAATTTGCATTCAACGACCTTATTTTTAATATAGGGATGCGTATAGACCGGTATGATGCAAACCAGATGGTATTGAAAGACCCCTATTGTTTTTATGAAACTTACAAAGCCGGCGATACTGATCCGGATGGATTACTGACGCCGGGGCATCCTGCAAACATAGGCGGTGATTATGTGGTATATGTAGATAACATTGATAATCCGACAAGCATAGTAGGTTACCGTGACGGAAAAACATGGTATTCAAAAGACGGTACTGAAATAAACGACCCCACGGCGCTTTTTTCGGCAACAGGTATAGCTCCATATCTTGTAAATGCAGATGCGAAATTAGATGCAAAAGCATTTAAAGATTATGAACCCCAGGCTATTTTTATGCCGCGTATCTCATTCTCATTCCCTATTTCTGACGAAGCCCTCTTCTTTGCCCACTACGATATTTTATCCAAGAGGCCTTCGTATTACAACCGGCTAAACCCTGTTCAGTATTTATTTATTGATAACCCGAATATCAAACAAAACCCGATTAATAACCCGGACCAGATGTCGGAAAAAACCATTGATTATGAATTGGGGTTCCAGCAGAAACTCGGTAATACTTCTTCGTTGAAACTGTCGGCTTTTTACAGGGAAATGAGGGATATGCAGCAGGTTATTAATTATTATGGCGCGTATCCTACAAATTATATGACATATGGTAACTTAGATTTCGGAACCGTTAAAGGGGTTACATTGCAGTATGATTTAAGGAGAACCTATAATGTTCAGTTAAGGGCAAACTATACATTGCAATTTGCAAATGCCACAGGTTCCGATTTGGAAACAAGCATCAGCCTTATCAAAGCAAACCAGCCAAACCTGAGGACAACAATCCCTACGGATTTCGACCAGAGGCATGCCATCAATGTTACTCTTGACTATCGTTTCGACGGTAAAGCAAGCGGTATTCCTTACGATGGCCCGCAATGGGGAAGGAGAGTTTTTGAAAATGCAGGGGTCAACCTGATTATCAGCAGCGGTTCAGGAACGCCTTACAGCAAAAGGCTTATTGGCGGTAATACCCTGATCGGCTCTATTAATGGATCCCGCATGCCATGGAATACATCTATGAGCATTAGGATTGACAAAGATTTATTGTTGACTTTCGGCGAAGGTGAAAAAAGAAGGAATACCATGCTGAATGTTTACATGGAGATATCTAATATATTAAATGCAAAGAATTATATAGCAGTGTACTCAACCACAGGAAACCCGGATGATAACGGTTATTTAACAGCGCCTCAGAACCAGTCGTTTATTAACAGCAGGAATGATCCTGAGGCTTACAGGAACTATTATTCCATGTCGGTAAATAATCCCGGAAGTTATGTTCAGCCGAGGAGAATATGGCTGGGCGTTCAATTTGGTTTTTAATTAGTTACAAATATATTAAAACAGGATAAAAAGGGGGCATGGGTTAAAACAGTTGATTTAGAAAATCAGCATTAGCCCCTGCCCTAAAGGGAGGCTGATTTTCAACGATTTCCCTTTAGGGATCATGGGCAAAAAATCGGTGAAAATTATTTTATCAATGGATTTCACTTATGACCTAAAAAGGAATAATGAACAATAGAATAACGAATGAAGAAGTAAAAATCATAAGTCACTAGTCAAAAAAATCACAAATTGTAAAAACAATGAATACCTTAAAGAAATTAGTAATCATAAGTATTTTAGGAGTATTTATCTGTAACCGGATATATGCCGATAAATTAAGGGGAACGGAAAATAACGGCCAGGGTAAACCGAAATCCAATAACGAGGTAACGGCCGGTTGTGCGCCTGCTTCCGGTTCCACATACTTGGAGCTGAATAATGTCAGGGCGCTGATCCATACAGGCGGAGATATGTGGTGGGATCTACAGGGAAAAGCCAAGTACGAAGTGCCGAAAGGTTCCGGGAAAACTTGCTTTTTTGCCACTGCAATCTGGATCGGGGGTACAGACGTTAATGGCCAGTTAAAACTTGCCGGTATGAGGTATAGGCAGGAAGGCGTGGATTATTGGCCCGGCCCGCTGATCACCGGCGGAGAAGCGCAGGCTTCAGTTTCTCCGGATATTTGCTTAGCATACGATCATCATTTTATAATTACAAAAAATGAAGTGTCGCAGTTCCGTTCCTGGTACAGATCTGATGCTGCTACAAGAGTAAAAGATTTTCCTGGTTACCAGGTACCCAATATTATTTCAAACTGGCCCGCTCACGGCCCCAGCGGCGGATACGACGCGTATCTCGCTCCTTTTTACGATAATAATAATGACGGAAGCTATAATCCCTACGATGGCGACTATCCCTTCTTTGACTTAGATAATTCATTACCCTGCGGAACAACGCGTGAATTAAGAAAACCCCGCTTATATGGCGACCAGTCTTTATGGTGGGTGTATAATGACAGGGGAAATCTGCATACCGAAACCAAAGGAGAAGCCATTGGTTTTGAGATCAGGGCGCAGGCATTTGCTTTTGCCACCAACGATGAACTCAATAATATGACATTTTATAACTATGCCCTTATCAACCGGTCAACCTATACTTTGATTGAAACGTATTTCGGGGTATGGGTTGATGCCGATCTGGGTTATGCTTACGACGACTATGTAGGCTGCGATGTTAACAGGGGTTTAGGTTATTGTTATAATGGCCTGTCAATTGACGGCACCGGGCAACCTGAAGCATATGGAGGGCCAAATCCTCCGCCCCCGGCTGTCGGCGTTGATTTCTTCGAAGGCCCTTATCAGGATGCCAATGGAGTGGACGACCTTTCAAACTGGGATAATGAAGGCCTCCTTCATTGTGATAAAGGTTACAGGTATAATCCTGCAACAGGTAAGAAAGAATATGTTGATGCAGGCGATTTCCTGAATGGCAATATCAATGGTTTGAATTTTGGCGATGGTATCATTGATAATGAACGTTGGGGTATGAGACGGTACATCTATTTTAACAACGGAGGTTGTCCCGACATGTGTGACCCTGATATTGCAGTTCAGTATTACCAGTATCTGAGGGGTTACTGGAAGGATGGTTTAAGGTTGACTTTTGGTGGAACCGGCCGATCTGCAACCGGTACGGTAACAGACTTTATGTTTCCCGGAACAACGGATGATTGCGACTGGGGAACAGCCGGTAATCCTCCGCCCGCGCCTACCAATCCCACATTGGGCTGGTGCGAGAAAGGCGAAAGCAATCCTGTTGCTGACAGAAGATTGATGCAATCTGCAGGACCGTTTACCCTTGAACCCGGAGCTGTCAACGATATTACTGTCGGAGCGGTTTGGGCAAGGGCGACATCAGGAGATGAATATGAATCTGTAAAATGTGTACAGATGGCCGATGATAAAGCGCAGAAATTGTTTGAAAACTGTTTTAAAGTTCTTGACGGGCCCGATGCCCCGGAACTTCATATCCTGGAAATGAACAAGCAGTTGATTTTCCATATCTGGAATAAACCGGGTTCCAACAACTACCTTGAACAATATTTACAAAAAGATCCTTTCATTGTTTGCCCGATGATAAGCGGAGTGCAGCTTGATTGCGACAAATATTACAGGTTCCAGGGATACCAGGTATTCCAGTTAGTGGATAAAGATGTATCCACAGCCGAGTTTCATGATGTGAGCAAAGCCAGGTTGGTATTCCAGTGCGATATTAAAGATGCTGTGAGCAAATTGGTTAATTATACATGGTCCGATGACATGCAGGCCAATGTCCCTGTTCTCGAGGTGAGCGGCTCCGATGAAGGAGTAAAGCATTCGTTTGTTCTCACCGAGGATGTTTTTGCCCAGGGCGATAAAAGGTTAGTTAATAATAAAAAATACTATTATGTCGCTATAGCTTACGCTTATAATTCATACCAGGAATACGATCAGAATAACCCGGATACCTATTTCGGCCAGAAAATGCCTTATAAAGCAGGCAGAAAAGGATCGGATGGAGCCATTAAAATTTACGAGGTGATTCCTCATATCAACACTCCTGAAAATGGCGGTACCATTATTAACAGCGAATATGGCGACGGCGTTGAGATCACCCAGGTTGAAGGCCATGGCAATGGCGCCAATAACCTTGATCTTACCGACTCCACTATTGCCCAGATTTTATCCGGATCTCCGTGGAAATCATTACATCCTGTTTATAAAAGCGGAAAAGGCCCTATTGACGTTCAGGTAATAGATCCTTTAAATATTGTTGATGATCATTATACATTAAAAATGGATACTAACGGGATTGAATATTGTACTACAAATTCAGTAACTCTTGCCGAAACCAAAAAAAATGGGCTGATAAAAAAAGCCAAATGGTATGTTGTGAATTCAAAAAATGATACTATTAACTCTGATCAATGGATATCATTAGATGATGAAAAAATTATTATTGAATGGGGTATCTCTATAAGAATCCAGCAGGTAGGTTTTATGTTGACAAAACAGGTAAACATCCCGGGATATTATGAAGATCCGACAACAAAAAGCATGGTTCTGGGGCCTGTTGATAATAATGGGGTTATTGAATCTTCAACCGTCAACTCCGATGAATCAAAGACATGGTTATACTGGCTGCCCGATGAGGATGGTGAAAATTTGGATGCATCTGTTGTAAAATCACAAAACTGGATACGTTCGGGTTCTTTTACCGATACTGATTACGGGGATAATAATGATTATGGTTATACTGTTGGCGATGCTACTATTTTTTGGGATCCCTCACAAGCTTATGAGAAGCTTATCAACGGAGGATGGGCGCCTTATTTCCTTACTTCAATGTACAGAGACGGCCCTGGATATAAAACATCATTTTCTCCTCAATATATTGATTATAAAAGGCCCGATGGTATTGTAGCAACCGGCCTTAACAGCGTTGACATTGTGATAACGCCTGATAAATCAAAATGGACAAGATGCCCGGTTATTGAGATGAATGACGATAAGCAATTATCAATCGGCAATGCCGAAAAATTTGACCTGCGCAGAAGTCCGTCTGTTGACCGCGATGGAAATACAAATACAACAGAAGCAACGGCAAATGGTACCCAGCCGACAGGAATGGGATATTTTCCCGGTTATGCCATTGACGTTGAAACCGGGCAAAGATTAAATATGATGTATGGCGAAGACTCCTGGCTTATAGGCGCTCATGGAAACGATATGATATGGAATCCCACATCGCAGGCATATTCTTATCTTGGAGAGTCTGCGATATTCGGAGGCAAACATTATGTGTATGTAATCGGCAATCCGGTTTATAACAGGCCCGGATCTCAGTATCTTCGCCTTCCCGATCTGTCTACGTCTAATCCAAACGATTCAGTGTATATGGCGAACTATGATGAAGGCTGGTTTGCTTACGAATATCTGAAAAATTCTGACGGGCCCAACAGGCGAAGGTATATGGCCACGCCCTGGTGGGTTGGGATACCCATATTGGCGCCGGGCGTTGAATTAAAGGATGGTAATACTCCTTTAACAGAAGTAAAAATCAGGCTCAGAGTTGCCAAACCCTATCGCAAAGGATACAAAACATGGGCGGTTGATACTGCAATTGCTGAAAATGCAAATTTCCCGATGTACAGGTTTAAAACAACCAATCTCAATGCTGTAACGAATGACATCCCGACTGCTGAAAATGCCCTGAACCTCATCGGTGTTGTTCCGAATCCGTACTATGGCTACAATTCCTATGAATTGAATCAGACAGACAACTTAGTTAAAATTATCAATTTGCCTAAGAAATGTACGGTTACAATATTTACAGTAAATGGAACATTAGTAAGGAAGTTCAATAAAGATAACGAATCCACGATTATTGAATGGGACCTTAAGAATAATTATGGTATATCTATTTCCAGCGGATTATATATTATTCATATAAAAGCAGATTTTGGCGAAAAGATTGTTAAATGGTTTGGTGCGCTCAGGCCCATTGACCTGAATGCATTTTAATTAAAAAATTATTAATTTTTGAGATTATGAGAAAGATATCAATAAAACTTCGGATAATCATAGCTCTTGCAGCATTTGTGATTCCTTATGCAACCTTTGCCGGGAACGAACAAAGAGCAGGCTCTGCAGGCGCATCAGAATTGCTTGTGAATCCCTGGGCCGGAAGCACGGGATGGGCAGATGCAAACATGGCTACGGTAAGAGGCCTGGAAGCAATCTATTCAAATGTTGCGGGTATCGCTTTCACCAAACGAACCGAGTTGATTTTTGCAAGATCTTCATGGCTCACAGGTTCCGGATTGAATTTTAATTCATTTGGCCTGACACAGAAAGTCGGCGAATCCGGCGTATTGGCTTTATGGGGCGTTACGCTTGATGCCGGAGACATTGATGTCAGAACCGTTGAATCGCCGGAAGGCGGAATCGGGAAGTTTAATCCTAAATATACAAATATAGCGATTGCTTATTCAAAAGAATTTTCCAATAGTATTTACGGCGGTATGGCGGTAAAAATTGTTACAGGAGGCATATCAGACCTGAGTACAAGCAGCGTGGCTATTGATGCAGGAATTCAATATGTAACCGGTGTTGGAAAAGATAAAGCCGGAAACCGGAGAATGGATAATTTACGATTCGGTATTTCTATGAAAAATGTCGGCCCGACTATGATGTATAAAGGAGATGGTTTATCATTCAGAGGTACGGTTCCATCGGGTGTGAGCATGACGCTTGAACAAAGATCGGCTGAATTTGAATTACCCTCGTTGATCAAAATAGGTTTTTCGCTGCATTTTAATCTGACGCCTAAAGTTGACACCATTGCCAAAAAGGTAAAATCTGATAATAAACTTGTCGTAGCAGGAACTTTTACTTCAAACTCGTTTACACGCGACCAGTATCATTTGGGGTTGGAGTATAATTGGAGAGAGATTGTTTTTGCCAGATGCGGATATGTTTATGAAAAGGATGTTTTCAAGAGCGCTGACAGGGCAACCGCTTTCACCGGGCCTACTGCCGGCGTGTCTGTTCAGTTACCTATGAATAAAGAAAAAGGCTCTACCGTTTCAATTGATTATTCTTACAGGGATACAAATCCTTTTTCGGGCATTCACTCTATCGGAGTAAAAGTCACTTTGTAGAATTATATCAAATAGTCAATAAAATTTTTCAGGGTGTCCCAACGCTGAAAACAGGGAAAGGAAAAACCTTTCAAGGCTAAACACTCTGAAAGGCTTTATTTAACAGTGTAGCGTGAGGCGGGCTTGAACCGCCGACCTCATGATTATGAATCATGTGCTCTAACCAGCTGAGCTACCACGCCATCCTCATTTTTGGGGAGTGCAAATATACTATTATTTTGATTTTTTAATGATTTTTTTTTTCGGTTTTTTCAACTTCAGCAAATGCCCCATCTTATCGCGCTTTGTCTGCAGATAAAACTCATTGTACGGATTAGGGATTATTTCATTGCTAACTATTTCTACGATCTCAAGGCCGTATCCTTCAAGCCCGGCACGCTTCACAGGGTTATTGGTAATCAGCCTGATCTTTCTCACGCCAATATCGCGCAAAATCTGTGCGCCAATTCCGTAATCGCGCTCATCAGAATGGAATCCCAGTTCAACATTTGCTTCTACAGTATCCATCCCTTCTTCCTGCAGTTTATACGTCATGATTTTATTAAATAGTCCGATCCCCCTGCCTTCCTGCATCATATACAGCACTACCCCCCTGCCTTCTTTTTCAATCATCCTGATGGCATTTTCAAGCTGCTGGCCGCAATCGCACCGCATGGAATGAAAAATATCGCCGGTTATACACGACGAATGAACCCTTACCATCACAGGTTCGTTTATTTTCCATTTCCCTTTTATCAGGGCTGCATGTTCCAGTCCATTCGATATCTGTCTGTATGCAATTATTTCAAACTGGCCGAAAAAGGTTGGTAGTTTCACCTTTACGCCTTTCTGAATAAGGCTTTCGTACTTCAGGCGAAATGCAATCAGATCTTCAATGGAAATTATTTTAATCCGGAATTTTTTGGCAATTTTTAACAGGTTGGGCAACCTGGCCATAGTGCCATCATCATTCATGATTTCAACCAGAGCTCCTCCCGGTTTCAATCCTGCCATCCGGGTAAGATCTACCACCGCTTCGGTATGGCCTGCCCTGCGTAACACGCCCCGCTCTTTGGCTTTTAACGGGAAAATGTGTCCCGGCCGGGCCATATCTTCCGGCTTTGTCGCTACATCCACCAGCGCTTTGATGGTTTTTGCCCGGTCTCCGGCAGATATTCCCGTAGTGCATCCATGGCCGATCAGGTCAACAGAAACTGTAAAATTTGTTTCATGCAGCGAAGTGTTTCTACCAACCATCAATTCCAGTTCGAGCTCTTCGCATCTTTTTTCGGTAATAGCAACGCAAATAAGTCCCCGGCCATGTTTCGCCATGAAATTTACTTTCTCGTCAGTGATCAGCTCTGCTGCAGTAACAAAGTCGCCTTCGTTTTCCCGGTCTTTATCATCCACCACAATAATGACTTTTCCCTGGCGTATGTCTTCTATCGCTTCTTCTATTGTATTAAGTTTTACATTCATTTCAATGCCTCCGGTTTTGTATTCACAGAATAATAGATTTTAAGGAACCTCTAAAAACTACAAATAAAAAAATTCACGCCAAGACGCAAAGATCGCAAAGTATTTATATTAAAAAGCATTTCCTTTGCGAACCTGCCTACCGCAGGCAGGCTTTGCGGCGGCGTTTATCCTGACAAAGGAAGGACGAGAAAAAAACAGTTTATAGAAATGCCCTTTAAATAAATTATGAATTGTTCAGATTCGTAATTCTACCGCAAAAATAGAATTAAGTTTGAAAAAACTAATGGTTGTTGGTATGTTTTGGAGTATGGATGATAATTTGTTCAAGCACAGAATTGTTAATATCCCAATTATATTTTTTTATTACAAACGCATAGCCATTCATTGCCAGTTCCTGCGCTTTTTCAGGATTTTCCGTAAGATATGAAATATGCCGCACATAATCTTCCGGGTTTTTCCCAATCAATATTTCTTTATTATCTTCTGCTTTAAGGGCATTATTGGCAAGGTCTGATGTGATGCATGGGATTTGCATGGCCATTGCTTCGAGCAGTTTATTCTGAAGGCCGATACCCAGATGCATGGGGGCAATAAAAATACGGGATTCAGCGTAGCACTTGCGCATATCGTCAACCCATCCGGAAACTATTACATTCTCCGACTTTAAGGCGAGAACTCTTGCTGAAGGAGAAGCCCCGGCTATCAGCAATTTGATGAAGGGATATTTTTTTAATAGCAGGGGTAGTACATTTTTGGCAAGGAATTCAGCGCCGTCAATATTGGGCGGGTAATTCATGTTTCCTGTAAAGACCAAATCGTATATTTTTTTTGCATCGAAAGGTTTGAAATAGTCCGTGTCAACGCCATTCGTAATGATAGATATATTATTTTTTTCCGGATGCTGAATATGTTCCCTGTCCTGTTCTGAAATAATGGTTTTATTATCAAAATACGGGAAGATATACTGTTCGTATTTCTGAAGCCTTTTGAATTCGATCTGAAAAATCAATTTCTTGTAGAACGGCGCATTGGTAATTCTCCGTTCAACGCCTTTTGAAAATGCGTCCTGGTAATCGAGTGTTTTTGGAATTTTCAGGTCTTTAACATATTCAGCGACCCTCACTAATTGGCAATAAATGTGATCGGGTTTGTTTTTCTCAATCACCTCAAGGATTTGCCTGTGCGCTTTTTTATTATAAAAATAACCTACCTGCAAGGGTTTTCCGGTGAAATACGCTTTAATGACATTTATAATGATAGAAATTTTTGAAATATTGAACAGGGTAACCGAATAGCAAAATGAACCCAGCACACGGATGGCATCTTTATGAAGTTTCGTGTCATTTATGGCGTAAAGATGTACCAGGTGATTTTTTGAGAGGTATTTTATCTGGTTAAAAGCACGCAGTTTATCGCCTTTTTCAAGAGGATAAGGAACGCGCGGCAATATGACAAGAATTTTCATGGTAAAAGAATCATTTGCATTTTGAATTATACAATTCTTCGGACTGTTTATCGCCCATCTTTTTCCCTGCTTTCCATGCTTCGCACGCGCCTGAGCCGTCGTTGAGCATCATCCGTGCCGATCCGATAAACCTGTAAAGTAAAGCATTTTTGGGATTCAATTTCAGGCAGGTTTCAAAATCCGTGATCGCATTTGCATAATCGCTGCTTTCAAAACGCGATTTACCCCTGAAAAGATATGCATGGTAATTGATCTTCTTAGAATGTTCGATGACGCGTGTATAATCATCAGCAGCTTCTTTATGTTTTTTTAATTTCTGATACACTCCGCCCCTGTTGAAATAAATAATGGAATCATCAGGGTTTAGCCGGATTGCACCGGTGTAATATTTTATCGCTTTATTAAACTCGCTTTTTGCAACACAATAATATGCAAGTTTTTTATAAATATTAACTGAAGAGGAATCCTGTTCCACTGCTTTGCATAAGGACTCAATCACGGCTAAGGTATCTTTCAGTTTGTCGAAATAATCGGAACTTCTGAAATAATATTTGAAAGCGCCTTTATGATCTTTGTCTGATTTTATCCCCATTTCAAAGAATTTATCACGGTCTTCTTTTTTATTATTTAGCTGTGATACGAATGCAAATCCAAAAAAAGAATCCGGGTGATCCGGGTTAATTAACCAGGCATGGTTGAACTTTTTTACTGAATTTTCCGGGTTATTGTCGAGGATATTTTTCCAGCCCAGGTCAATAAAGGTATTGAATGCCGCTTCTTTTGAACCATACAATTGAATGGATTCTTTTACGAATTCATCATCTGCTTTTTGCGCAAAAACAGGGATTAATAAATTACTGAAAAAATAAATCAGCGCTATGAGTTTAAGATTCTCAGCCATGATACGTTTCAATAATAGATGTGTAAAATCCGACTAATTTTTGAGTAACCACGGCATTATTGTATTTCTCCATGATAAGCTGTCTGGCATTTTCTCCAAGTGTTTTACAAAAATTTTCATCGCTGATGCATACATCGATCATCCGGATAAATTCGTCGGGCGTATCGGCAATCAGGATATTTTTACCGTGTTCGCATTCTATACCTTCAGCTCCGATGGTAGTGGAAATAATAGCTTTCCCGAATGTAAGGCCTTCGATAATTTTCACCCTCATTCCGCTGCCAGATAGCAGTGGTACTATCATCACTGACTTCGATAACAAAAAATCTGAAGCGTTTTCCACTTCTCCCAGTACAACAACATTGGGCAGTTTAAGTTGAAGCATCCATTCCGGCATATTCCTTCCGGCCAGGTATAATTTCAGATAGGGGTATTTCTTGTTTACCCGCTCCCATACATTATCAAGAAACCATTGTATTCCTTCAATATTTGGCATCCAGTTCATGGACCCCAGGTGAAAAAGACTTGGAAATTCTATGGTTGAATTTCTTTTATCAATCTCGATATTATCAACAGCCACCGGTATATCAATCAAAGGAACGCGGCAGCCCGACTGTTTCAGATATTCTGCATCCTGTTGAGAGATGGCAGCTATACCATCCACTTTATTGATCTGTTCTGTTTCGAAAATTTTCAACCGTTTTGCCAGGATGTTCAGGTAAAATTTTTTCAACGGGTTTCTGCAGTTGGCAGCCATGCGTTCCCAGATAAAATGCTCGACATTATGGGCCCTCAGGATGATCTTTGCATCGGAATATTTCCGTATAACCTCTATGTAAGGCGTAACGAAAAGCATTTCCAACTGGATAATATCAAACTTTTCTTTTTTTAAAATATCAGTAAGTTTTGTCTCAAATTCTTTTGATATGAATCGTGCAATGTTATAGGATTCTTTAGAAAACAAAAGGTTCATGAGCGCATCAACGGGTTTCACACGGGTATCAAGAAATACCGTTTCTATGCGTGTGGATTTTTTATAATCGGCAGGCAGCATGTCGGTCTCAACATTATATTTCGGAGTGTTCATGGCAAGTACCTTAACCATATGTCCGGACCTGATGAGGCCCTGCGTGATTACATTCATGGCAATACTTCCGCCTTCAAGGGCAGGAAAGGGAACTTTATTGGTTATCTGAAGTATTTTCATTCTTTTTTACTTTCTTTTTAAAAATATTTTTAACAAAAAGAAAATAGGTATCGGTATTCATAATGACAGATTCATGCGCTGCTTTGTAGGTGAGAAAAATCCCCAGAGGCATAAGGATTACAGAAGAAAGCCACATGCCATGGAATGTTGAAAGCATTTCTTCGCGTACAAATTTTTCGCCGGAAATGGAAATGACATAATATATAATAAAGAAAAAGACGGAAACGACAACAGGCATGCCCAGGCCGCCTTTTCGGATAATAGCGCCCAACGGCGCCCCGATAAAAAATAACACGAAGCAGGCAAAGGATAAGGTGAATTTGCGGTGCCATTCAATTTCATGCTTCCTGATATTTTTTATTCTGAAATCGAGTTCTTCTTTTGTGTTGGAAATATAAGATCTAGCAGCACGGGCAAGATTTGAAGAATAATCATACATGGCAATTTTTTTCTGATAATCCATCGCAGCATACAAGCTGTCAAAATTAATAACGCCCGTAATATATTTCTTTGTGGTATCAAGAGATTCCATATATTTCATCTGTAGCGTATCATTGGCGCGGGCAATTCCCCTGAGAACATTCGAAACGGCATTCGGTTGATTTCGCAGGCTCTGCTCTTTCCTGAAATAAGTAGAAATTAAAAGATTTTCAGCAAGGTTTTTTTCAGAGGAATGAAAAGCTTGATTAAGCGAATCAATAGCATAGTTCAGTTGTTTTAAAGAAAACATCTGGCAATTATTGCTGAACAGGCCTTCGTCGGTACGGGAAAAATTAAATCCTATCATTTCGAGCATCGCTTTCTGTTCTTCAAATTTTTCTCTCTGGTGCGGGAGCGATTTTTCATATTTCTTTTTTTCCCTTTCGATCTGCTCTTCATATGCATACCCATCGTACAAAGTCAGAATGAGGTAGCGTTTATCCTTGGTAAGAATCATGGTTCCCGACTTGGCAACAGTTACTCTTCTGTTTCCCATAGTGGTTTTATGATCATAGATCAAAATATCATACATCATGTTTTTTTTGTTATCTTTCTTTCCTACCTTGATACTATATCCTTCAATATCATTATTAAAAATTCCTTCTTTAATAGTCAACTGAGGCCTTTGATTACGGACATCATACAAAAGGGCATTTGCCTTAAGGTTTGCCAGCGGCATCACATTGTTCGAGAAGAAGAATGCAAGAACGCTTATGAATACGGAAACCACGATCAGGGGCATCATGATCCGCTGCAGCGATATTCCGGATGATTTTAACGCTACCAACTCATAGTTTTCTCCGAGATTCCCAAACGTCATAATCGAAGAAAGCAATATGGCAAGAGGCAAAGCCATGGGAACGAGTGTCGGAGAGGTATACAGCAATAATTCGGCAATCACATACCATTCCAATCCTTTTCCGACAATTTCATCAATGTATTTCCAGAGAAACTGCATCAGCAATACAAACACGGCAATAAAAAAAGTCATCACCAAGGGGCCGGTGTAGGATTTAATAATGAATATGTGAAGTTTTTTCACGATGCTGAATTTAACAGGCAAAAGTAAATTTATTTTTTCAGGAAATTCAAAATATTTTGTTCAATACGCGGGCGAACCTCTGTGGTTGTCGCTTTTACAAATTTTTCGCCGGTTATCCGTTCATACAATTCAATATATCTTTCAGAAATACCGGTTACAAAATCATCTGTTAATTCCGGCAACGCCTGCCCTTCTTTTCCCTGAAATCCATTAGCCATAAGCCATTCCCTGACAAATTCTTTGGATAACTGCCTTTGTTGTTCTCCTTTTGACTGCCGTTCTTCATATCCTTCAAGATAAAAATAGCGTGATGAATCTGGAGTGTGGATTTCATCAATCAGGTAAATTTCTCCGTCTTTTTTTCCGAATTCATATTTAGTGTCAACAAGGATAAGCCCTTTTTCTTTTGCAATTTGCGTCCCTCTTTCAAAGAGTTGCTGAGTATATTTTTCAAGCAACAGATAATCGTGTGGCGATACCAGACCCTGTCTTAGAATTTCTTCTTTGGAAATATCTTCATCATGTTTTCCCTGTTCAGTTTTTGTTGTAGGAGTGATAATGGGATGAGGAAACCGCTCATGCTCTTTTATGCCGTCGGGTATCTTAACACCGCAAATCTCGCGCTTGCCTTCTTTGTATGTCCTCCACGAACTTCCCGTAAGATACCCCCGGATAATCATTTCTACAGGAAAAGGCTGGCATACATGTCCTATAGTAACCATCGGATCCGGCGAAGATATTTTCCAGTTCCGTACGATGTCGGCAGTGGCATCCATGAATTTTGCGGCAATCTGGTTTAATACCTGCCCCTTGTAAGGAATGCCTTTGGGTAACACCACATCGAAGGCGGAAATGCGGTCGCTCACCACCATTACAAGGTATTTATCATCAATATTGTAAACATCGCGAACTTTCCCTTTATAAAAACTTTTTTGCCCGGGTAAATGAAATCCTGTTTCTGTAATTGCTAAGTTATGAATCATATCACATAAATTTTAAAATTAATAAAAGGGTAAAATTAAAATAAACAGTTATGAAAGTATAAAAACGGAATTTATACTTATTAAATTTTTTTAACATTGAGAAAACAGATGATAGGAGTTTAATTTTAAGGAGCAATTGTGAAAGGTGTGATTGATAAACAGGATATACAGTTCAGCTACAGCAGGAGAATAAACAGGCCTGACAGAATCTCTTTGAACCCTTTCATTGATTTAATGCTAATAACCATAACCCATCAACCACGATGAGTGGCATTGCGACCAAGTGGCTCACGCCCAAACTAATTACTCAGCCCAACAACCTTTAACCCAAACAGAGTCTATAGACAGGCACTATCTTTCTGCTTCATCAGAAAAATTTCGTCTTATTCGACTATTATCAAAAAATAATTTTTCTTTCCTTTCTGCGCCAGGATATATTTATTATTGATCAGGTGTGATTTCGTAATGACCTGCCCGGCATTCGAGATCAATTCTTTATTTATATAGATGCCACCGCCCTGCAAGGTTCTGCGGAATTCGTTTTTCGACGGGAAAATATTCGTTTTATCAACCAATAATTCTGTGATATGGATTCCGTTTTCTATAATGCTTTTGGGTATATTAAACCGGGGCACTCCTTCAAATACAGAAAGGAGCGTATCCTCATCCATTTTGTTTAACGATTCTGCAGCGCCTTTTCCAAAAAGGATTTCGGATGCTTCTGCCGCCGCATTATATTCTTCTTCAGAATGTACGCGGATGGTTACTTCTTTTGCAAGCGCTTTCTGCAAAATGCGTAGATGCGGCGCCTGCTCATGTTCTTTTTCTAACGATTCAATTTCCTCCCTGTTATATAATGTAAATATCCTGATAAACTTTTTGGAATCATCATCGGAACAGTTTAGCCAGAACTGATAAAATCTGTAAGGAGAAGTTTTATTTTTATCAAGCCACACATTGCCCTCTTCTGTTTTTCCGAATTTGGTTCCGTCAGCTTTCGTGATGAGTTGTGTAATCAGCGCAAATGCCGCGCCGTTGGTTTTGCGGCGTATGAGTTCGGCGCCGGTTACAATGTTGCCCCACTGGTCGGAGCCGCCCATCTGCAGCTTGCAATTCTTTTGTGTATATAAGTGATAAAAATCAAAACCCTGAAGTAACTGATAAGTGAATTCGCAAAATGAAAGCCCGGTTTCGAGCCGCGACTGCACAGAGTCTTTTGCCATCATATAATTTATGGAAATATGTTTTCCGATATCGCGGATGAATTGCAGAAATAAAACGTCTTTTGTCCACTCGTAATTGTTTACTATCTCCGCACTGTTCGCACCACAGTTGAAATCAAGAAATTTTGCAAGTTGCCGCCTGATGCATTCCACATTATGCAGAAGCGTTTCTTCATCCAGCAGGTTCCTTTCCTGTGATTTTCCGGAAGGGTCTCCCACCATTCCCGTTGCGCCCCCTACAAGCGGTATGGGCTTATGCCCGGCGCGCTGAAAATGCAGCAGCGTCATAATCTGCGCGAGGCTGCCCACATGCAGCGAATCCGATGTAGGATCAAAACCGATATACCCGGAGGTCATTTCTTTTTCTAATTGCTCTTCCGTGCCGGGCGTCATATCGTGGAGCATCCCGCGCCATCTGATTTCTTCAATGAAATTCATAGTTATTAGGATTTTTGCAAAGATAAAAAAGTTTTAGCGATAGCATTAATCGCTCATGAAATTTGTACAATGATTAATACCATGATAAAATGATTCTATTTGTAACTATTGATTTATTTTGAAAAAATGTTTTATTTTTGTTTTCAAAATTAATTTGATTTCAAATGAAACTATTACTTATCGCATTTTCAATCTTATTATTGAATAATTCTGCTTTTTCGCAGACCATTCAGGAAGTAAAAGCCGACCAAAAAAATTATTTCTGGGGCGAAGGTTCGGGAACAACTTTAAAGAAAGCCGATAACGATGCCTTGTCCATGCTCATTAATCAGATTTCAACACAGGTGGAAAGCCGCTTTGAATTATTGAAAGAAGAAACCGGCAACGAATACAAAGAAAAATTCAACTCAGTTATAAAAACTTACTCTGCCGCCACATTAAAAAACACCGAACGTATTGTTACAGGAGAAGAACCCGACGCTAAAGTTTTCAGATATATCAAACGTTCCGAACTTGATAAAATATTTACCGAACGAAAAAATAAAATCATTGAATTTGCTAAAAATGCCGGGCAGGCTTTGAATGAATTTCAGATTGCCGATGCTCTTAAATATTATTATTGGGCTTTGACCTTACTAAAAAGCCATCCTGACGGCAACACCATAAAATATACAGGCGGTGAATTAATGGCTACATGGCTGCCCGCTCAAATCAATAATATTTTTGCCGGTGTTTCTGCGTCATTGGGTGAATTAAAGAAAGAGCAAGGTTATTCAACACAAATCTTACAAATCAATTATAAAGGAACGCCTGTTTCTAACTATGATTATACGTATTGGGACGGTAAAAACTGGTCTAACATTATCAGCGCAAAAGACGGTACGGGCTTTGTAGAATTCGCGGGAACCAACACTGATATAAAAGAAGTAAAACTCAAAACAGAATATGTGTTTGAAGGCGAAGCCGCCATTGATAAAGAATTGCAGGACGTGATGCAGAAAATTGAACCCGTGCCTTTTCGCAACAGCAATATCATTGCCAAGCCGGTTGACAAAAAAGAACAAGTCACACTGAGCAAAGTGGAAGGGTCAAAATATAATTTACCTTTTACGGCTGTTGCTGATAAAACACCCTATTTTAAAAGTGTTGAAGAATTGAAAAAATCAATCCGTTCAGGCAACTATGAATCCGCAAAACCTTTGTTTACTGAAACCGGGTTTGATATGTTCAAACAATTGGTGCAATATGGAAAAGCCAGAATCCTTGCCGATAAAGAACTATCATTTCTAAAACAGGGCGATGAGGTAATGTGCAGAGCAATTCCAATGAGCTTTAGTTTTAAAAACAACAACAAGCAATTTGTTGAAGACCTTGTACTCAATTTTAATGCGGAAAAAAAAATATCAAGCCTTTCTTTCGCCCTTGGAGAAAAAGCAATTTCCGATATAGCCGTGAAAACCGCATGGCCTGAAAAAGTACGCGCATTAGTAATTAATTTCATGGAAAATTATAAAACCGCATATGCTCTGAAACGACTTGATTATATCGAAAGTATTTTTTCCGATGATGCACTTATTATTATCGGTTCTTTGTTAAAAGTGCAGCCTAATGAAATGAACAAATATAAAGACAATAAAATTGTAAAATACAACCGCTACACCAAGCAGGAGTATATCAAAAATCTTAAATTTGCTTTTAAATCAACTGAATATATTAATCTGAAATTTGAAGACAACGAAATACGTAAATCCGGCAAAGGGGGCGAAATATACGGCATTCAGATCAAACAAAACTATGTTTCCGCCAACTACAGCGATGCCGGTTATTTATTTCTTTTGATTGATTTCAACGACCCTGATAAGCCTTCCATTCATGTTCGTACATGGCAGCCCGAAAAAAATCCGGACGGCAGCATTTATGGGGTAAGCGATTTTAATTAAAAAAAAACTTACATTTGTATAAAAGAAACAGAGTATGAAAATTAAAAAAATTTATTGGCAGGATGCTATTCGATTAATCAAAGAAGGCAAAACAGTTGAGCAGAAAGAAATTGATTATAGAAATGAGAAGATTCTTGTTAAGGAAGTTACTTTTCTCAACAAAAATGGTTTGAGGGTTCCCCAAAAACTTGTTTTCTATGATGATAAAAATATTGATTACAGCGATATCCCCGCTATTACTGATGATGACATTAAATCAGGAAAAATACAGTGGATATCTGCAGATGAATTTCCCATTGACGCTGAGGTTCGGAGGTGGATTGTTCAGCAAAATATCAATCTCAGCGACCTGATAGGAAATTTAATCAATAATTTCTATCATACCATGAAAAACGTTCAAAAAAATGCTGCTATATAGAAAATCAATGAAAATTATTTTTTTCTTTTTGGCGCTTGCATTTTTTTCAGTACCCGTTTTTGCCCAGAACATCTCCGTAAAATCATTCAGGGTTTTAGCAAACGACCTCGATGCCCGTTCTACTTTTCCTAAGAAAGACCAAAACGGCGATGTGTGCGCAATCATTAAAGTAGTAACTACTGAAACTGGGTTTGAATGTGATGGCGACCAGTTGGGCATTGTTGAAATGGTAAAAAAAACAAGCGAATTTTGGCTTTATGTTCCTTATGGCGCAAAGCGATTAACTATCAGACACAGCAAACTTGGTCAATTGCGCGATTACAACTACCCTGAACGTATTGAAAAAGCCACAGTTTATGAAATGGTGCTCACTACCGGAAAAGTTAAAACCATTGTTGAAGAAGAAGAAATAAAAACTACCTGGCTCACTTTTAAAAGCGTGCCCGAAGGAGCAGACATTTATATCAACGATGTGCTGAAAGGTGTAACCCCTTTACCTGTTAAACTAACACCCGGCAAATATACCTACCGCCTCGAAAAGGCCATGTATCACAACGAAGCCGGCGCCGTCGAAATCACAGGCGACGAACCCGGCGGTAAAAAAGAAATCAGTCTTGATTTAAAGCCGGCCTTTGGTTTTGTGAAAATAAATACCACGCCCGAAAATGGCGCAACCGTTTTAATTGACGATAACGAAGTAAGCGGAAAAACGCCTTACACCAGCGATAAGTTAAAAAGTGGAAAGCATAAAGTAACTGTAAAGAAAGAAATGTACCAACCAAAAAGTATAGAGTTTACAATTACAGATGGCAAAACCACAGAAGAAACTGTTTCGCTTTCTCCTAATTTTGCAAACCTCACTATTAGCACGCAACCCGAAGCAGATATTTATATTGATGGTAGCAAAACCGCTACTGGTAATTACAAGGGGAGAATACTCGCTGGTGTACATTCTTTTGAAGGGAAAAAAGACAAACACTATCCCGATAAAAAAGATAAGGAAATTGAAGCCGGTAAAGAAGAAATAATAAACTTGCTCCTCCAGCCAAAACTCGGTAATTTAGACATAGTAAGCAATCCCATAGATGCAACAGTTTATATTGATAACGAACGCAAAGGCACAACCCCTCTTACTTTAAAAAAACTTTTAATTGGCGACTACACTCTGAAGCTCGAAAAACAGGGCTTTGGCACAGTTACAAAAACAATAACTGTAACCGAAGGCAAAACCACAGACATAAGCGAAACCCTGCCTGCAGGCGAAAACATTAACATAACAAGTTCCCCAAGCGGTGCAGAAATATATATAGACGGCGCTAAAGCCGGTGGCACCCCATATAATGCCACACTAAGCTATGGTTCGCATAAAATAAAACTCATAAACGGCAAAAAAACAGTGGAAGAAACCATAAACATTACACAAGGCGGAAAAACCAACTATATATATAATGTATCGGAGTTTGGAAACTACACTGAAACCACCTCCGGCTTAAATCTCGAAATGGTAGCCGTAGAAGGCGGCAGCTTTACAATGGGCTGCACCTCTGAACAAAGCGATTGCAGTACTGATGAAAATCCAACGCATAAAGTAACTTTAAGTAATTATTATATTGGCAAATATGAGGTTACTCAAAAGCAATGGGAGCAGGTAATGGGCACCAAGCCATCTTATTTTAAAAATTGTGACAATTGCCCTGTAGAGACTGTGAGTTGGAACGACATTCAAGAATTTTTACAGATACTAAATACAAAAACAGGCAAAACATACACGTTGCCTACCGAAGCCCAATGGGAATATGCTGCTCGCGGTGGTAGCAAGAGCAAAGGTTATAAATATTCTGGTGGCAACAGTTTAGGTGATGTAGCTTGGTTTACAGATAATAGTAGTAGTAAAACTCATTCTGTTGGTCAAAAGCAGGCAAATGAACTGGGAATTTTTGATATGACCGGCAATGTTTGGGAATGGTGCAGCGATTGGTATGATGAAAAATACTATAAAAACAGCCCTGCTAATAATCCACAAGGTGCTAATTCAGGTTCGCTCCGGGTTTATCGCGGCGGTAGTTGGGGCAGCGAAGCGCGGAACTGTCGGGTTGCTTATCGCTTCAACCCCTTCCCCGTCTACCGCACCTACTTCATAGGCCTCCGTCTCGCCTTCGTCCCGTAGTTCTCATGCAGTTTATTTGTGCCACAATTTGAGCAAAACGAGTTTACAAAGTGAAATGAACAAAGAGCGAAACGGAGTGTAGCGAATGTGAATGTAACGAAGTAAACGAGTTATTAAAATAGGGCGAAGCCCTCGAATTTTTTTTTGAAAAAATAGAATTAGAAAAATAAAAAATAATGAACGCCGAACTCTGAATGATGAACAAAGCAAACTTCGATATTCGACCCGCCTGCTGCGAAGCGGGCAGGTATTCAGCATTTGATATTCGACATTAAAATATAGTTTATGAATCCAAAATATAATTTAGAAGAAAGACTTATCAGAATGCACGGAATTAATATCAATTTTTGTAAAAAGTATAGAAACAGCAAATAAAAATAAATTAAAGAAATAACGAACGCCGAACACCGAATGATGAACAAAGCAAACTTTATAACTAAAGTATGGGATTACATGAAGAATTGCCGGTTTACAAAGCAAGTTATGATTTAGTTGTAATTCAAAAGTCAGAGGTTGAACATTAAAAGTACAGGGTTGTAATTCAAAAGTCAATGGTTGAACATTAAAAGTACAAGGTTGTAATTCAAAAGTCAGAGGTTGAACATTAAAAGTACAAGGTTGTAATTCAAAAGTCAGAGGTTGAACATTAAAAGTACAAGGTTGTAATTCAAAAGTCAGAGGTTTTAATTTAAAAGTTGGATGTAATACATCAGTATATAAAAATTATTTTTCTTATTTATTATACTAAAAACGGGATAAAATTGTACATTTTTTAAGCCCCAAATTCCAAGCCTCAAATTCCAAATTCAAAGAAGGAAAGTACAAATCTTATATTGACAGACAGCAATTGCATCATAAAAAGAAGACATTCAAAGAAGAGTATCTTGAATATTTAAGAAAATTGTATTATCGCTTGTCTCCTACGGAGACAATATGTTGCAACCTATCGGAAATCTCACAAGTCAGTATTTTGCCAATCATTATTTATCGGTTGCCGATCATTTTGTTAAAGAAAAATTAGAAATTCCGGCTTATGTCCGCTATATGGACGATATGGTATTATGGCACAACGAAGTAAAAGAAGATTCATAAATAAAATTATACTTTTTGAGCATAAGTTAAAAGATGGTTCATTGTCTCAAAAGGAATATCAGCAACATGTATTACCCTTGGTATCATTTACGCAACATGCCGAGGCAATAGGGTTTAGAAAAAAAATAATTTCTCAATTAGGGCAAGTATCGCAGGGTTCGAACCGCAACAACAACATAGGTCTCCGCCTCGCATTCGTCCCGTAGCTCAAAGGTGTGGCCGGATAGCTGCTTGTGAACAGATACTTGTCCCGCTCTTTCACCAATGAAAGACAAATAGTGTTGATACAAATGCGGTTAGTAGCGCTGTTGAAAGTTGCATTTGTTTTTTTGCGACATGGCTCACAGATAACATGAACTACAATGGAACAGTCCGAATAAAGGCGCTGATAACAGCAGCAGTTTTTCGGCCCTTCCGGGTGGCTTCCGTAACTACGGTGGAACATTCTACGGCATTGGGATCAACGGTTACTGGTGGAGTTCTACCGAGAACAATGCGGCAAATGCCTGGTTACGGTACCTGAATTACCCCGTGCTTCAGCACGGGGATTAAAAAAACAACGTATAATCGGGCTTTAGCCCAAAATAATTATTACAAAATGGGATACTTAAAAATCTGGATTCACCTCGTTTGGACAACCAAAAACCGTGAACCTTTTTTAACTGTCCACTGCCTGATTTCGTTAAAGGCAAACCAGACAACAGACAATATTTTAATGCTGCTGAAAGGAGAATCATCGCATTGGATTAATACGAATAAACTAACGAATGCAAAGTTTGCATGGCAAAACGAATATTTCGCAGTTTCAGTAAGCGAATCAGCAGTAAATAAAGTAAGGGACTATATCAAGAATCAGGAAGAGCATCACAGGAAGAAGAGTTTTCAGGAAGAGTATGATGAGTTTATGCAGAAATACGGCTTTGAGCGGTTTGTTTCGGGCTAAAGCCCGTTGATTCTTGTTGAGTTTGATAGCCCTGCCCTGAAGGGCTGGGTAATTCAAAAAGAAATGAATAATTTTCTCAGTTGTATGAACTCATATCTCGGAATAATGAAACATTACAAAACCTATAAAATCAGGAATCGATTAATAAAAAACCGCCTGTCTGCATATTGGTGGAACTTGGTTATACTTTAAATGGTTAAATTGTTGACATTGTTAAATGGCTGAATGGTTGAATGGCTCAATGGTTAAATTGTTGTGAATATCCGCTTAACAATTTAGCAATTTAGCAATTTAGCAATTTAGCAATTTAGCAATTTAGCAATTTAGCAATATAGCAATATAACAATATAGCAATATAACAATATAGCAATATAACAATTTAGCAATATAACAATTTGACAATGTCTCTTGAATAAAAGTTAAATTTGTAACCGTTTGCAGTATAGTATGTAGAAAATATTTTAAAGATTATTTTTTAAAACATAAATTGACAATAATACCACTATAGGACTGTTTGTTTTGTATAGATATTTCTGCTCCATGCGCTTCCATAATTCGTTTGCATAAATGCAAGCCTAAACCATAACCGCCTGATTTTTTTGAACGGGAATCGTCAACCCTGTAGAATGGCTCAAAAACAAAAGGGATTTTATCTTCCGGGATACCCTGGCCGAAATCTTCAACCTGTATTATGATTTTATCCGGGTGATCAAAGACAGTGATTTCCGTTTTCTTGCTTTCCGGGGATGAATATTTCAGGGAATTTTCAATAATATTACGCAGTGCAATTATGAGCCGTCTTTCATCTGCTTTTATAATCAATCCATCTGAAACCGGGTTTGCAATAATTCTGTTTTTTTGATTTTCAAATGATACGAGGGTTTTCGAAATAAGCTCCTTTATATGCACCTCTTTCGCATGGAGTGTTATCTGATCATTTTTTAAACGGGCCGTTTCAAGGATATCGGTTATCATCACTTCCATTTCTTTTAAATCTTCGGTAACCGAAGCCCTTTCTCTGGTTTCCGGCATCATTTCAAGAGCCAGTTTTGAACGTGTGATCGGGGTCCTTAATTCATGGCTGACATCAAGTAAAAGTTGCTCCCTGGCCTGTATCATTTTTTTCAGCTCGGCAGACATGGCGTTGAAAGCTTCAGCGAGATGGCCAAATTCATCTTTTCCCTTAAATGTGATTTTATAGTCGAGATTGCCCTTACGGATCTCGTTCACGGCCACAATCAATTTCTTAACCGGGTTCAGAATATGATGAATAAATATAAAGCCAATAATAAACATCAGGGCGACAAGAATCATTAACACCAGGTGGATAAATTGTTTTGTATGAATATCTGCATGCTCGGGGAGCAGCAGGATGGAAAAGATATACACCAGCAGAATCACACAAACGGCCAGTATAGCAATCACTACGGTAAGCTTTAAAATGACCGAGTGCCCGATATGAATTTTTTTATTCATCACTGTCTAAGAATTTATAACCTGAACTCCTGATTGTTTTTATAAATACCGGATTTTTGGGATCATCACTGAGTTTCTGACGAAGCCGGCTGATAAGAATATCAACAGAGCGGTCAAAGGCTGACCAGTCAATGCCCCGGAGACTTTCCATGATGTTATCGCGGGAAAGGACGCTGCCTTTTTTCCGTATAAATAAATACAAGGCCTCATATTCAAGTGATGATAATTCTATTTCTTTATTGTCGAGCTTTATGATATGCTTGTCCGGGGATACTTCAAAGCGACCTGATTTCAGAACACCCTGTTTCATATTGCCCGGCTGGGTTCTCCTTAAAATGGTCTGTATCCTCGCCACTAACTCCCGTGGTTCAAAAGGCTTTGGCAAATAGTCATCAGCGCCCAGCTCAAGCCCCACGATACGGTCAGTTACATCCCCTCTTGCCGTTAATAAAATAATGGGTACCGAATATTCTTTCCGTATTTCCCTGCAAGCTGTGAAACCGTCCATTTCAGGCATCATCACATCAAGGATCACCAGGTCCGGTAATTCTTTATTGATTTTATCCAGACCTATTTTTGGATTCGTGAAAGTAACCACATGATACCCGAAATTTGAAAGATAATTCCGGAGCAGATCATTTAGTTTTTCATCATCATCAATAACAAATATTTTATTTTTCATGTTTTTGTTCTGTTAAAGCCTTGTTTACAAAAGTATTCAATTTATTCTTTTTGCAATGCCAGTATCGGGTCTAATTTTGCCGCTTTATATGCCGGAAACACACCAAAAAACAGAGCAACAGAAATAGAAAGAATTATTGAGTACAATGCTGTCTGTAATGATAAACAGGTGCCCCATTGTGTTGTTTTCCCAATAATTATTGATAACAATACCCCGAGGAATGTACCCAAAGCCCCGCCGGTTATTCCCAGCATAGCTGCCTCGGTGAGAAACTGCCGGAGAATATCCCACTCACGGGCGCCAACTGACATACGCAGTCCTATCTCTGAAACTCTTTCACGAACAGACAGTAACATTACAGCAAGCACACCGATGCCGCCTATAAAAAATGTAATCCCGGTTATTAAAAGAACTAACCAGTTAAAAGATTTCAGCGATTCATTTTCTGCTTTAATGGCATTCAGTTTATTTTCAAGGGTAAAATCATTTTTTTTATTGTACAGGTTTAATCTATGACGTTCTCTTAATAATTTTTCAATTTCTTTTTCTGCTGCATTCATGTCACCTTTAGTTTTTGCCTGAACAAAAATTCTGCTTAAAAAATCAACATTTAACGCTCTCCTCAGGGCCGTATTTACAGGAGCCAGCAATATATTATCTTCATCGCTGCCTTCCGGGCTTATACCTTTGGGGGATAAAACACCAATCACTTCAAAGGGTACTGCTCCGACAATAATTGTTTCACCTACCGGGTCAGTACTGCCAAAAAGATTCTTTTGTATTTTGTTCCCGATTATAACCACTCTTTTCATTTCTTTATCTTCGTCCTCAGTAAAAAAGCGACCTTTGGCAATAGTGAAACTTTTTACTATGGGGTAATATTCTGTAACACCCTGAAGCATTGTTTTTGTGGAAATATTACCATACTTTACTGAACCGGCCATCTTTTCAGATGAAGGGATCACTCTGCTTACAGAAGGACATTCGCTGAGTATGGCTTCAGCATCTTGTAAGGTTAGTGTTGTTACCTGATTGATCTTTTGCTTCCTTCCCATAACTTTCACAATTTTCCCTGCGTTAACTATTATCAGGTTTGTGCCCATGTTACCAAACTGATCGGAGATTTTATCCTCTGCTCCTTTGCTTACAGAAGTTAATACTATAACCGTTGATATCCCAATTGCAAGAATGACTATCGCAAGAAAAGTATGGATTTTATGAAGTAATAATGCTTTCCATGATAGCCTGATATTTTTAATAAACTTCATAAAAAGCACACGGTCGAAATAGGTATAAAAACTGAAATCAATAAAAAAGCAGCAGTAAGCAGTAGCAGCAGGCAGTAACTTCTGCCACTGCCAACTGCCGCTATATACTTTGAGCAGAATGTGTCCATAGTTCAGTTTTTATGCCAATGATTTTACAGGGTCAAGATTGGCTGCTTTTCTTGCCGGAATAATACCTGCCAGGATACCTACTATAACAGGGAGCAACACGCCAAGTACAATCGGTTGCCAGGGTAAATAAAAGGTATATCCCAATTTAGTTATAATTGCCCACGTACCTATTAATCCTATTAGCAAGCCAAGAAGACCTCCGATTAATGATATCATAACAGATTCAAAAACAAACTGCAGCATAATGTCTTTAGGACTCGCGCCAACCGCTTTTCGCAATCCTATTTCACTCACTCTTCTGGAAACAGAAATGAGCATCAGGATGGAAATTATAATACCGCTCAAAAGCAAAATCACACCTGAGATCAGAGGCAGATAAAGTGTAAATATTTTTTTCATTTTCTGTACCATTTCCTGTGCCTGCACGGGTGTCATAACTGAAAAATCGTCTGATACATCAGCATTCAGGGAATGCCTTTCTCTTAGAACCGTTTTAATCTTTTCTGCAATTTCAGCCATTTTTGTTTCATCAACTTCAAGTTTGGCAGCCGGAATATAATCAACATTCTTTAGCCTGCTCATCATTGTTGTAATGGGCACAATCACTTCCATGTCGAGATTGTTTCCGTGCGGATCGGTCCCTTTTTCTTCCAGCACGCCTTTCACTGTGAAAAGTACGCTGCCTATCCTTATCTGCTGTCTCAAAGGATTTGAATCACCGAACAATTGTTTTTCTATTTTTGAGCCAAGCAAGGCAACTCTTGCTGCACTTTCCACATCTTCTTTGTTCAGATATTCCCCGGAAGTAACGGTTCTGTTCCATACAACTTCTCCATCAACAGAACGACCTTGTATCGTGGTTGAAATATTTACATTTCCGTATATTACTTCACATGGCGATAAGGTTTGCATCGGGTCAAACCTGATTACACCCGGTACTGCATTGAGAACGGCTTCCATATCTTCCAGTTTGAGCGTGGTTACCGAACCTTCTGATCTTGGCCCACCCCTTTTCATTCCTTTTCCTGCCATGATAAAAATATTATTTGAGCTGAAAAACCCTTTCATTTTATCCAGAATTTGTTTTTCTGTACTTGATCCTATAGCAAAAGTCAGGCATAAAAAAATTACACCTATCATGACGCCAAGTATCATAAAAAAAGATTGCAACTTATGACGCAGAAGGAATTTCACACCGCTCTTTATAATTTTTTTATTCATAATTGTAAGTTTAAATGTTTGTAAACTATTTGTTCATTGTGTCTAATTTCATTAATTCACCGGCAATATTCCGGGGATTTTGCACCCGGTAGTCTTCAACAATTTTCCCGTCATGAATACGGATGATACGATTGGTATGCTCTGCAATATTCTGCTGGTGCGTAATTAAAATGACTGTTTTACCTGTCCGGTTCATCTGCTGGAAAATATCAACTATTTCAAGTCCGGTCTGCGAATCAAGGTTCCCTGTTGGCTCATCGCCCAGGATCATTTCCGGGTTATTGACCAATGCCCTGGCAATAGCCACTCTTTGCTGCTGTCCGCTTGACAGTTCATTGGAACGGTGTTTTATCCTGTTTGACAAGCCGACTTTATTCAATGCTTCCAGGGCCATGTGGCGGATGTCCTTGTGATCAGTATAAATCAAAGGCAGTTCAACATTTTCAACAGCGCTTGTCTTTGGCAGGAGATGAAATTTCTGAAACACGAACCCGATCTTTCCGGAACGGATAGATGCAAGTTCATTATTAGAGAGAATACTTACTACTTTGTTCTCAAAATAATATTCGCCGGATGTCTGCCTGTCAAGCATTCCAAGAATATTCATCATGGTGGTTTTCCCGGAACCGGAAGCGCCGACTATAGCGACAAATTCACCTTTGTTTATTGTAAGAGACACGTTATCCAGGGCTTTTACCTGCTGGCTGCCCGCTTTGCCATAAATTTTAGAAATATTCTTTAACTGTATCATTTTACTTGAATTAAGTTATTTGTTTAAAATCAATTTATCATTTATTTTCAATCCACTCACGACCTGTATTAACGATTTGTTTTTAGTGCCTGTTATAATTTTTCTCTTAACCGGTTTTTCTCCTTCAAGTATATAAACAAAAGATTCTCCGTTTTCTTTGGTAATTGCTTTTTCGGGAATAGCAATTACATTATTTAATGAATCCATTAAAATATTCACGGTAGTGGTCATTTCCGGGCGCAGCGTTTTCCCTTTCTTATCAGTAATTTCAATGATTACATCGTAATTAACCACATTGTCCAATATTTCTGCTTTAGGGTAAATTGAAACCACTTTCCCCTCAAAAATAATATCAGAATATGTGTCAACAGTGAAGCCTGCCTTTTGTCCTGTGAACACTTTTCCTATATCGGTTTCATCTACATAAGCCCTGACTTCGAGCCTGCTGGTATCAATAATTGTAACAAACGTGGGTGCAGAAAACATTGCTGTTACGGTTTCTCCTTCCTGTGTAGATACTGAAGCAACCACTCCGCTGACCGGCGCTATAATATTGGTGTAATCAAGCTGAATTTTTGAGTAATCGAGGCTTGCATTATTCTGGGCAAATTGCGCCTGTGCCATTTCGTAATTTTTAACAGCTATATCATAATTTTGCTGTGAGGTAAACCCTTTGGCCAAAAGAGTTTCCTGTCTTTCCTTTTCCTGTTTCGTATATTTTAAATTTGTTTTTGCATTCTCGAGATTGGCAAGCACCTGGTTATACTGGGCTGTAAGTTCCGTGTCGTCAAGCTTGGCAAGCATATCACCCTTTTTAACCCTGTCACCAACATTCACAAACAGTTTTTTTACAATACCTGAGGCCCGTGAACCAACCCGCACCTCTGCTCCGACCCGTGGTTTTATGACCCCTGTCGCCACTACCGTGTTCTTTATTGTTTTCTGATTAATACTGATTGTTTCATATTGCTTCTTTTCATTTTCACTGCTGCATGAAACAAACAATGAAACGGTAAGGATGAAAATAAATATATGGTAAAATTTTTTCATGTTAAATGAACTATTTATTTGTTACGCCAAGTGTTCTTTCCAATTGAACTTTTGAAATCTGATATGCATACCAGGCATTGATGTATTTTTCTTTTGCACGGAAATTTTCTGACCGCGCATTCGCCAGTTCAAGCATTGAACTGACACCCTGTTTATATTCTTCAAGAACAGTATTCATATTTTCAGTGGCGCTTTTAAGAAGGGATTCAATGATTCCTATCTGGCTGAAATTTTCTTTGAATGTCAGAAACTGATTATTGATCTCTTTACGGATCGTTAATAGCAGGTTTTCTTTCTGAAACGTGAATGCATCGCTTTGCAGTTTTTCCATTTTCAGCTGGTACTTTTTCCGGTAGCCGCTGAAAATATCCCACGAAACAGTTATTCCGGCATTCCAGAAATCATTGTCTTTAAAAATCGGATTATAATACCAGTTGTAACCTGCCCCAGCGCTGATTTTTGGATACATTTCAGCTTTGGCAGATTTTATATACGCTTCCTGTGATAAAAGTAAATCATCTATCATTTTTAATTCAGGATAATTGTTTTGAGCCATAGAAACAAGCGTGTCCGTGACGCTTGCAGTATAGTTAATGTCAGCAACAAATAATTCATCCTCGAATCGGGTATTGCCGGATATATTTAGGCCTGTCAGTTGCCTGAATTCACTCCTCAGTTTTGTATTATGGTTTTCATAAGTGCTATAAATATATTTTGTGTCTGCCACATCGGATTCCGATTTAAAAATGTCGCTGTTCTTGCCAATTCCCAGCGCTTTCTTTTCTTTAGCGGCACTCAGGAATAATTCTGCCTGTTCCACATTATTTTTTGCAATTTCAAGCAGTTTGACATACTTCAGGTATTCGAAATAAAATAATTTCACCTGAAGAACCACATTCAGTTGCATGGCCCTGAAATTTGACATTTCGGCCTGGTAAAGATATTTTGCTTGCTCTGCCAAAGCCTTGTTTTTACCAAACTGCCAGACAAACTGACTGGCATTGATGCCATAACTGAGAGAATTATAATTATTATCCAGCTTGTTCTGATTGGTGAGATTATATGAGGCTAAAGTAGTTAAATAGGGTAATTGTGAAGATTTAGTTCTTGATATTGCATGGTTCTTTATCTCGGTTTGTACAGATCCTTCTTTTAAAACAGGTGAAAAGTCAAGCGCTGCTTTGATGCAAATACTGAGATTTAAAATTATCGCAGTGTCAGACTGGCCCAACACTATTCTATTATTCGTGACAAATAAAATTGTAACTATCAATATTTTTAAAGTAAGTTTCATTTTGCCGTTTCAACTTGTTTTCAACGACAAAGAAACATAACTGATGTGATCAGATCATTTCAGAATTGTAACAAATTGTAACAACATACTTGGTCTATATAATAAAAAAATCCTCAATAATTTTATCAGAAATATATTTCCCTTCGTCGGTTAAAACAATATTTGTATCAATGATTTTCAAATGCCCGCTGTTTTGATATTTTTCAGCGGTTTTTAAAAAATTATTCAACCGCTTCTCTCCAAAATTTTCCCGGAGATAGTCAGTATTTGTTCCCCACATAGTACGAAGGGAGGTCATGATATAATCATTGAATTTAGCGGTTTCGTTTAAGATTTCTTTTTCACAGGGGACAAAACCGCTGTTAATACTCTCAACATATTTACCGACATTTGAGATATTCCACTGCCGCGATACTAAGTTGAAAGAATGTGCCGATGGCCCTAATCCCAAATATTTTTTTTGTTTCCAGTAATTGGAATTGTGTTTTGATAAGAAACCTTTTTTAGCAAAATTGGAAATTTCATAATGAGTAAAACCGTTATTTTTAGTTTCCGAAATTAAGATTTTAAATTGCTCAAAACTCTGCTCTTCTGCAGGAAGTTTTATTTTTCCTTTTTCAAGAAAATGAGCAAAAACAGTTTTGGCTTCAACCGAAAGATGATATGCGGAAATATGCCGAACATCTGATGTGCATGCAACTTTTAAATTTTTTCTCCAGTTTTTAGCAGTCATGCCCGGAAGCCCGTAGATGAGGTCAATGCTGATGTTATCAAAACCCGCTTCCTGCGAAATTTTTACCGAATGGATGGCCTGCTGCGCATTGTGCCTCCGGTTAAGCAGTTTCAGGTCATCATCATCAAAAGATTGGACTCCGATGCTTAAGCGGTTAATCCCCGCCTGCCGTAATGCATATAAATAACCGGGATGAATGTCATCAGGATTCGCTTCAAGAGTAACTTCAGGCAAAGCGGCTATTTTGAAATTCGAGTAAACCGCATGGAGTAGGATTGAAATTTCTTCTGCCGTAAAAAGGCTGGGAGTGCCGCCGCCAAAATAAATAGTTACGACTTCTTCCGAATCTAAGTAATTTTTTTGCAGTTCAATCTCTTTTATCAGCGCATGGATGAAAGAATTTTTATTACCAAGGTTAGCAACAGAAAAAAAATCACAGTAAAAACATTTTTGTTTACAGAAGGGGATGTGGATATAAATGCCAGCGCCCATTTTTATTTATCAAATACAAAATAAAAATCTTTATCAAGCGTGTAAAGGCTGTTTTCATCAACCGGAACAAGCTCTTCCCGGTCGTTCAGAATTCTTATTGAATAACCAATTTTTTTCAGGATAGTGATCACTTTCTCCCTGTTTCCTTTACCGGATAATTCGGATTGTATAAGCGGTTTGAATTTTGAAATCACTACGGTCATATTAGAAAAAACCTCGCTTTCATAACCCTCCACATCGCATTTGATAAAATCAAGGCGCTCTATGTTTTTAAATAGTTCATCCGGGATTTTCATTTCCACATCAAAATATTGCTTGTAATTCTCGTCTGCCAGGGAAACGATTTTTGTCATACCATGATGAATGAGCCCATCTCTTTCGGGCATTCCCATCCGAACGGTTTTGTTTTCTCCGCCCAGCGCAAAAGGATAAAGTTGCAGGTTATTTATTCCGCTGTTTTTTACATTTTTTTTCCAGATTTCGCAGAACATAGGTATGGGCTCCACAGAAAACACGCTGCCTTTTTCACCTGCAAGTTTTGATAACATAGTTGAATAGTATCCAAGGTTAGCGCCGATATCCAGACAAGTAAATCCATGTTTTATGATCTTCTTCAGAAAGAATAATTCCGGGTATTGTTTTTTCAGATAACCGTGCAACACAAGCCAGATATAAGCTTTGCCCGCCAGCCTGATATAGCCTTTTATTCCAAGAATTGCAATACAAATTTTTCGAATACATTTCATATCTTCATTCAATCTTAAATTCCACATTTCGACTTCGCTCAATGTGACGAAAAATCATAAATCCTAAATTATATTTTAATCTTTCACTTCTTCAAAATCCACATACTCGCCTTTGTCTTTATCAATACTAGATTTTTTCTGCTGCGTATATTCAATGGTGATTTCATCTTTCTGTTTCTGATACCGGGTTTGCTGTTGCGCCTGGTTCTGCATTTGTTCAAAATTCGAAAACATTCTTTTTGTCAGTCGCTTTAAAAGAAATGGCAGCAAAAACCGGACTATTAGTTTCAGCGCATAATATATAACAATCATCCAGAAAATGATCTTGATCAGAAGCATAAAAATGAATCATTGAATTGACAGCGCTAAAGTACGGAAAATTTTTAAAGCGGATACGGGATTGATAAAAATCCATATACGATTTTTCCGCAGGAATATTGCTGAAATAAATAAAATGCGTATTTTAGTAAGTTTATAAAAAAGGATTTTGCTGTTATTGATAGCCCAAAATTCCCGGAATTTTTAATATCCTTTAAACATGAAAAATATATTTTGGTTTTTCTTATTATTACCTTTGGCAACATTAGCCCAGATAACAGACGATTTTACGGATGGGGATTTTACAAATAACCCTGCATGGGCGGGTGATGTGTCTCTGTTTGCCATAAGCAACTCTACTGCCATTCCTGCCAATCTGAGACCTTCATTAAGATTAAATGCGAGCGCTGCCGGAACATCCTCTTTGTATCTTACAACGCCTGCTGCCAACCTCAATAACTATGAATGGCAGTTTTGGGTGAAAATTTCTTTTAATCCTACCAGCGGCAATTTTGCAAGGGTTTATTTGGTTTCTGATTCTTCCGACCTGAAGGCTTCTCTAAATGGTTATTATGTCCAAATCGGAGAGATTAACGATAAAATCGGCTTATGCAAACAAACCGGAATTACAACCCAGGAAATAATTACCGGGTCAATTGCAAACCTGAACGTTTCATCGAGCATGCTCAGAATAAAAGTAACCAGAGACAGTTCCGGACTTTGGACGTTATACTCTGATGTGACCGGAGGAACATCGTTTCAGGCTGAAGGAACGGTTACGGATACCACTTATCAGACGTCTTCATTTTTTGGCGTGTATTGTAAATATACCTTAACCAATATTCAGAACTTTTATTTTGATGATTTCTATATCGGACAGCCCGGCGTTGATGCCACTCCTCCTGCAATCTCATCGGTGATGGTGCTTTCGCAAAACTCATTAGATATTTTATTTTCTGAAAATGTCGAACAGCTATCAGCAGAATCAACAGTAAATTATTTTGTAAATAATAGTATTGGGAACCCTGTATCAGCAACAAGGGACACCGGAAACAATTCATTGGTGCATTTGGTTTTTGCTAATAATTTTATAACCGGAGTAACAGACAGCCTTTATATTTACAATGTAAAAGACTTGTCGGATAATGCCATTACTGTTGTTGATACTACTTTCACTTATCTGAATAATCCGCCAACAATATCATCGGTATCTGTTCTTTCAAATCATACGCTTGATGTATTGTTCTCTGAAAATGTTGACCAGGCTACTTCTGAAACGCTTACAAATTATTTTGTGAATAACGGTATTGGAAATCCGTCAAATGCCAATAGAGATGCAGGAAACAATTCATTAGTGCATTTGGTTTTTGGAACGAACTTCACAAGCGGAGTAACTGACACGCTTTATGTTTACAATGTGAAGGGCTTGACTGATAATCCTATCACTGTTGCCACGGCTGTTTTCACGTACCTTGACATTCCGGATTCAATATCAGACAATTTTGATGACGGCGATTTTACTGCGAATCCTGTATGGATAGGAGAAGGTATAGATTCTTTATTTCATATAAGTTCCGTCAGCGGCAATAATATGCTTCAATCGTGGGGAAGTTCTGCCGCTACTTTTTACATTTCAACCCCGGTAGCTTATCACGATAGCATGGAATGGGATTTTTATATCAGAGAAAATTTTAGCCCTTCAAGTTCAAACAACACTAAGGTTTATCTTATGTCTGACGCTTCGGATCTGAAAAACAGTGTAACCGGTTACTATCTTTTATTCGGAGAAGATTTATCCGGAGATGTGGTTCGGTTATACAGGCAAAATGGAACATCTTCAACACTTGTTTGCAGTGGCGTCACAAATATATCCGCTTCTTTTGCACTAAAAATAAAAGTTAAAAAAAGCATTGCCGGATTATGGAGCATCTACTCTGCACAACCCCAAAGCAGCAATTATACCATGGAAGCTGCCGGGGTTGATAACAGCATTGTCAACTCTATGTATTTCGGCCTCCTGGTAAAACGCACAAGTTCTAATGCCAAGAACTTTTATTTCGATGATTTTTATGTGGGGCTTCCCTTAGTAGATCATTCGGCTCCGTCAATAGCTTCTTTGTCTGTAATTTCACAAAACTCGTTAGATATATTATTCTCCGAAGCGGTTGACCAGGTTTCATCTGAAACAACCTCAAATTATCTTGTTGACAACTCTGTCGGAAATCCTGCCACAGCTACAAGAGATACGGCATACAGCTCTTTAGTTCACCTTGTATTCGGTAATAGTTTTCCTGATGGATTGACCGATACGCTCTATGTTTTTAATGTTTCAGACCTTGCGGGAAATTCATCCGACACGGCATTTGCAACCTTCTTTTATTCAAACATCCCTTCTATGCTGGATGATCATTTTAATGATGGGAATTTTAATTCAAACCCTATCTGGGCCGGCGACGATAGTTTGTTCACCGTATATGATAATTCCGGGAATTATATGCTGAGGCTGAATGGAACCGTTCCGAAAACAACATATTTGTATACGCGTGTCGGATTGCAGGACACTATGGAATGGAGGTTCTATATAAAATTAAACTTTAGTCCCTCAAGTACCAGCTATGCCCGGGTATTTTTAGCTGCAGATAACGGAACATTTACCGGTTCGGTAAACGGATATTTCCTGCAGTTCGGCGAAGCGAATGCAACCGATGTGATCCGTTTATACAGGATAGACGGAACAGCAACCACGCTGATCTGCAGCGGAACGACCAATATTGCAAATGCTTTTGCATTAAAAGTCCGGGTTACAAAAGATGCAACAGGACTCTGGAAAATATATACTGCCGCGCCAACGAGTGATCTCTATAATTTTGAAGGCAGCGGAACCGATACTGTTTACACGAATACAACTTATTTTGGCGTGCTCTGCAAATTTTCCACAACAAACTATGCGCATGAGTTTTATTTCGACGATTTCTATGCGGGACCTGTTATTCCCGATACTACAATCCCTTCGATCGTTTCAGTAAATGTAACATCATCAAATTCTGTTGATATTACCTTCTCTGAATTTGTTGATCTTGTTTCTGCGCAGGATACGTTGAATTATTTTATCAATCATGGAGCAGGCGCTCCAAACAGCGCCATCAGAGATGCTGTCAATAATGCTGTCGTGCACCTTGCATTCCCGAATAATTTCTTAGATGGAACATATTATACGCTGTCCGTTTTGAATGTGCAGGACCTAAACGGAAATGCTATTGATTCTGCGGTTTATAGTTTTTCATATACGGTAGCGCCGACTGTAATCAACGAACATTTTACCGATGGGGAATTTTTTTCAAATCCAACATGGAACGGCGATGTAGGAGATTTTATGGTTGATCCGCAAATGAGGCTCGAATTATTTACGGCATCTGATGGCTATGACACATCGTATCTTTCTACCCCGGTCAATATCACATTAGATTCCATGGAATGGCAGGTATCTGTTAAATTAATGTTCTCCCCTTCAAGTAATAATTACACCCGTTTCTACCTGATGTCTGATAATGCCGATCTGAAAAAGTCATTGCATGGATATTATTTGCAAATGGGTGAAAACGGTTCGGGCGATGCCGTAGAATTATACCGCCAGGACGGGAACACATCCACAGTAGTATGCCGCGGGACAGACGGGCAGGTAGCTGTAAATCCCAATGTGAGGATTAAAATAAAACATAAACAATCCGGCGAGTGGCTGATCTCTGCAGATTCATCCGGCAACATGAATTTCCAATACCAGGCAGAGGGTTTTGATTCAACGTACAAATACCGGTTATTCAATCTTGGCCCGTATTGCAGGTATTCCAGTTCATATACTGAAGGGAAATTTTTCTTCGACGACATTTATGCAGGCCCGGTAATTAAAGATACAATCCCTCCGGTGTTGGAAAATATTATTTTCATAGATTCCACACATCTGGAACTTTTATTCTCTGAAAATATAAATCCTGCTTTAGGTTCTAATGTTTCAAATTATTTCGTAAACAAAGGGTATGGAAATCCGGTCTCGGCAGATATGAACCTTTCGAATTATTCTATCGTTTATCTTAGCTATAATAATCCATTTTTGCAGGATACGGTTTATACTATCACTATCAGCAATATCAGGGATATTGAAGGGAATCTGATATCCGCTCCTATTGTCAGAAATTTCTCTTATCATGAAATTCAACCATATGATATTGTAATTAATGAGATCATGACCGACCCGTCGCCTCCGGTTCAGCTTCCTGAAATTGAATACATCGAATTGTTCAACACCACGCATTTTGATATTGATCTTAACGGCTGGCATATCACGGTTGGCAGTTCGGTTAAGACTTTTCCCCAATATAAAATAGCGGCAGACAGTTTCCTGATTGTTACTGCGGTGGATAATGAATTTGCATTTCATTCATATGGAAGAACTGTAGGCCTGTTATCTTCCGATGTTTTAACAAATACGGGAGCCACGGTAATATTAAGCAATGATGAAAACGCGACCATTTCAACAGTTACCTATTCTGATACATGGTATCGTAACAACACCAAGAAAGACGGCGGCTGGTCGCTGGAACAGATAGACCCCTCGAATCCCTGCGGAGGAGAAGATAACTGGATTGCATCGGCTGACCTGAAGGGCGGTACGCCGGGAACAAAAAATTCTGTGTTTGCATCCAACCTGGATATTGTACCTCCTCAACTGCTTCATGCCGTTCTGCTGTCGGCAAACGACAGCCTGCGCCTGTTCTTCAGCGAACCAGTAAATGCAGATCATCTTACGGGATCTATGTTCACGGTAGATAATAGCGTGGGAAACCCGGTTGAGATTATTCCTGAAGGGCCGCAGAACACATCCGTGATCCTGCGGTTTGCACAGGCGTTTCAGAGTGGAATTATTTACACCATCACCGTAAGCAACCAGCTTTCCGATTGTGTGGGCAATCATCTGGCATCCGATAATTCCGCAAAATTTGCCATATCGCAACCTGTGGACAACCCACTGGATATCGTAATTAACGAAATTCTCTTTAATCCGAATGATAACGGCGTGGATTATATTGAAATTTATAACCGTTCTGAAAAAATCATTGATCTGAAAAATGTAAGATTAACTACGCGCAGCAGTACCTCGTTCCAATTAGAAACCATGTATGAAACGGCAAAAGAAGGACACCTGATATTTCCGGGCGATTACTTAGTGCTGACAACTGATCCCGATATAGTAATGCAGCAGTATTATACGCCGAATCCGAAAAATTTTGTTCGCATGTCGTCCATGCCGTCTATCGGAAACACATCCGACGAAGTGGCGCTTGTGAACAAATCTCTCAGTATTATTGACGACTTAGCTTATGATGAAAAAATGCAGTACCCCCTGCTGACATCCTTTAAAGGAATCGCGCTAGAGCGGGTTAATTTCGACCGGCCCACCAACGATAAGACCAACTGGCATTCTGCGGCAGAACTGCATTTCGGCTATGGAACTCCTACATACAAAAACTCACAGTATCTTGACATACTACAGGTGAACGACGAAATAATTATTACGCCCGAAGTATTTTCGCCGGATAACGACGGGTACAACGACCTGCTCACCATCGGATATAAATTCAACGAAGCGGATAATACGGCCAATGTCACTATTTTCGATGCAAAAGGACGCCTTGTAAAAAAATTAATCTCTAATGAACTTCTCGCTACTACCGGCACATTTATATGGGATGGATTAGATGAGGGAAACAATAAGGCAGAGATTGGTATTTATTTAATCTATATAGAAATTTTCGATTTGCAGGGAAAGGTTAAAAAGTATAAGAAAACCTGCGTTGTCGCCAGCAAATTAAGATAATTTTCTGTTTTATAATTTTAAATTTTAAATAAGACTTCATTTGGAAATGACGGTTACGGAACAGGATCTACAGGTTTTTATCAATGCCGTTAAAAATATTTCTGCGTACGATTTCACGGAGTATTCAGAAAAGTCGTTGATGCGCAGGCTTGAAAAAGTCCTTTCAGATAACCAGATGGAGTTACATGAATTTATTAAAAAATTAACCCAGGATTCCATATTTCTTGAAAAAACGGTTAAGGATATCACCGTTAATACCACAGAACTCTTTCGTGATCCTGTTGCCTGGCATATGCTCAAATACCAGGTGATACCGGCTCTCAGCAGCAGAGATGTGATCAATATCTGGCATGCCGGATGTTCAACCGGGCAGGAGGTTTATTCCATGCTGATCCTGTTATGCGAAATGAACCTGTTCGACAAATCAAATATTTATGCTACGGATATAAATACCGATGTGATTGAAGCCTCTAAAAAAGGAATTTACAAATATCGGTTCAACCTCGGATACTTAGACAATTTTGACAAAGTGTTAAAAGAAAATCCCAATAATCCGGGCGAGATCAAAGATGTGTCGTATTCAAAATATTTTGAAATTAATAAGGTGAAAGATATTATTACCATGAATAAATTCCTTATTAATAAACCGATTTATAAAAAGCACGACCTGGTACGGGATCCAAATCCATTCGAGGTTGTCTATGACCTGATCCTTTGCAGAAATGTAATCATATATTTTAATTACAACCTGCAGAATAAAGTATTTGGTTTATTTTATAACAATCTCAGCATGGATGGGTCCCTGCTGCTCGGGATGCACGAGTCCATGCTTGGGCCGATTTCTTCGAGGTTTGAGAAAAAAGCGCAATTATATACAAAAAGTAAAAAATTTAATCCGGTATAGCGTCAGTAATGTATGGGTTTGAATTAAATAACGACGCGGTATTTACATTGATTTCTGTCATAAAAGAAAACTATAGCTGTGATTTCAGTGAATATTCTATAACATCTTTTAAGCATCGCTTGTCAGAAGTTATCAGGAACCATTCTCTGCAAACCATAGATGAACTCATTTACAGGGTATCTGGCGATACGAGTTTTTTCGATTTTTTTTTAAAAGAAATCTCAGTGAGTGAAACGGAGGCATTCAGAGATACTGTGATCTGGAGAATCATCCGTTTTGACATTATCAAAAATCTGTATGAAAAGATAAAAACAAAAATACGGATATGGTTGCCCGGATGCACTACCGGAGAAGAATTATTTTCCTTGGTAATTATATTGAAAGAAAATTATTTCCTCGATAAAGTCGAGATAATGGCATCAAGCATCAGTTCAAAGTGTATTGAACAAATCAAGGCCGGAGTATTCAGTATTAAAAAAGGCGAAATAAATCTTGCAAATTATTTACGGTATAAAGGAAAATCTGATTTTAAAACCTACTACTCGGTTACAGCAAATAAAGCAACCTGGGATACAGGCCTGATAGAGAATGTCGAATTCTTAAAGCCCATGAGCCTTTTTAATGATCCGCCCGAAAATATTCATCTGATATTATTCAGGAACAGTATGATCTATTACAATTACAATTTACAGAATAAAGTTTTAAGAATTTTACACAAGAGCCTTACTTCGGATGGATATCTCATACTGGGGGCTAAAGAAACTCTGGGTAATTTTGATATAAAAGATAAATTTTCGGTTGTTAATGAAAAAGAAAGTATTTATAAAAAAAATTAGGATGAATCCATATTGAATAGTCATTAGTCATTAGTCATTAGTCATTAGTCATTAGTCATTAGTCATTAGTCATCAATCATCTGTCAATAAAAAATTTCAAACATAGAAAAAAGTGCATAAAGCAATTATCATAGGCGGTTCGGCAGGAAGTTTTCAGGTGGTTCTCCGGGTACTCGGCAATATACCAAAAAATTATCCGATGCCGCTTTTTTTATGCCTCCACAGGCTCAAGCATGTTCGTGAAGGATTTGTTGAAGCGTTATCTATAAAATCGAGTATACCTGTTGTGGAACCAAACGATAAAGATCTTATTAAACCGGGAATTGCATACCTGGCGCCTTCAAATTATCATATGTATATAGAGCCTGATTACCGCATTGCCCTTTCAACGGAAGAACCTGTGAATCATTCCAGGCCTTCTATCGATATCTCATTCACTTCGGCAGCTTATACCTATAAAAGCGACCTGATTGGAATTATTCTTTCCGGGGCCAATAAAGACGGTTCCTTAGGATTAAAAGCGGTTGCCGATCAGGGAGGTATTACAATTGTTCAGGACCCTATCGAATGCCAGATACGGACCATGACCGAATCGTCAATTAAAACCGCAAAAGTTGATTATATTTTTTCAACAGACCAGATCATAAATTTTCTTGGTAAACTAAAATAATTTTTATATGTATGGAAATAAAACGCAGCATTCTTGGTTGCGAAAATTTTAGTCAAATATTTTTTTAATTATATTTCCTTAATTGTATCTTTGTATTTAGAAAATCATGTCTAACTAATAATTTAATCCTATGAGAAAAATTTACATTTCGTTAATGTTTTTATGTGTATTTTTAAACTTTAGTTTAGTAAATGCACAAACTGGCGCAACTTGCGCTACGGCACAGGTTATTGCAAGCCTGCCGTTTTCACAGACAGGGATGTCAACAGCAAGTTCCGGTGATAATTATGATAACACGCTGCCCTGTTCTTCCGGAACCTATGGCGGCAACTATCTGGCAGGAAATGATTACGTTTTTTCTTTCACTCCTTCATCAAATCAGCCTATTACTATTACACTAACAAATACCGGACAGGCAGCCGCAATTTTTGTAACAACGGCATGTCCGGATGTTGCTGCTTCATGTGTCGCATATTCTATAGAAAGCGCTACCGCACATTCTATTTCGAATTTAAATGTAACCGGCGGAACGCTATATTATATAACAATATCGTCGAGCCCGACATTACCCTTCTTTGGCGCTCAAACAATCAGTTTTGATATCAGTATTGTCGGATGCAGCACTTCAGATCTGCCAAACGCTTCTTTTACCTATACAAATACCGGGGCTGCTTATAATTTTACCAATACATCTACAGGTGGCACATCCTATGAATGGGTTTTCGGCGACGAGACACTGCCTCCTCCATACAACTGGTACCAAGCCGATACAAATGCAAATCCCTCTCACACGTATGCGGGCGACGGCACATACCTTGTTCAGATGGTTGCTACCAATTCATGCGGAACAGATACCGTTTCCCAGTCGATAACCGTTGTAGGTACTGCTGTTTCCGGAATTGGCGGCCATAAGAGCCTTGTCTGCTATCCGAATCCTGTTAGCGATTTATTAAATATTACAAGCGATAACTTAGTTTTTGATAAAGCCGGATTGTCTATAGTAAATATTTTAGGCTGTGAAATTTATAATGAAACCCTTTCTGATATTTCGTGCAACTTAACAAAGCAGATAAACCTTAAAAATCTTGCTAAAGGTGTTTATTACTTAAAACTACAGACGGATAAGGAATCGTTCATTCATAAGTTTAATGTTGAATAAACAAATGAATATTGAAACAGGAAAGGCTGCGATTTGCAGCCTTTTTTATGAACCCATGTTTGTATGGATACCTTATCACAGATAATTTTAAAGAAAAACTCTTGTTGAAAAAATATACTTCTTTTTATCTGTAAGGGCAAAGAGATAAACCCCTTTAGAAAATTCAGAATTATCTATACAGATTTCATCTGACCGGATTGAAATGATTTTAATTTTTCTACCTGAAATATCAAAGATAGTAATCTCAGCATCCATATGTAAAATATCTGGTTGAATAAAAATAGTTGTTGTGTTATCAGAAAAATTTGAACTGACGAAAAAAGCCTCCTGCGGATTGGATTTTAATTCCGGCAGCAGGGTCAGGTAATCATTCATGTAATAAACCCCGGTATCCGTACATGCAAAAATCGTGATGCTGCTGAGAATTGGATTGACTTTGAATTTATGGACATTCAGATTTGGCAGGCCGGTATTGAAAAAAGAAAAACTGTGGTTTTGCGTATTATATATGCCTACGCCTTGCTCTGACGGTACTGCGCCATGCCAGCCTGCGAATACATTTCCAATGATATCGAACCCGACGGTTTCCATATTATCAGACCATGTTTCGAGGTCCCAGGTTGCTCCAAAATCTGTTGAACTGTAGAGTCCTGAAGAATTAGAAAGGCCGGTAAAAACCCCGTAAAGTTTTCCGTTCGGATCGAAAGCCAGGTCGTGAATGGGTATGTTTGATAGGGATTGATTCCACGATGTGCCGTTATCGCCTGAATAGTATGTTGCAAAAATATTGTTTTCCTGCACCACCGCTATATGATTGCCGTAAAAATCCATGGCTGCAGCAGCCTTCCCGACAAAATACGGAACCGTATCCCAGTTTAATCCGTCGGTTGAAGTGAGCAGGCCATTATAGCGGCTGCCCACATAATAGCGATTGTTGTTCGGATTAAATTTGATAAAAGTGGGATTAGGAATCCATTCCACAACATTAAACTGATGGGAAGTTAAATTGAATTTATAAATACCATCAGAAAAACTGCCATTACCCATAACCACCAGAATATTGGCGGTATCATATGGAATGGCTTCCCAAACCGGCAGGCTGTAATCGTAGCTAACCCAGTCGTAATTGGCGCCGTCGTTAATACATAACCCGGTGGTGGTGCAGATTACATCTTTGTAATTGCCGCAACTGAAACAAATGTTCAGCGCGTTCACATGCACGGGATTCGCACCCAGACCATGCCATGTATATGCATTGCAGGATAGGGCAAAACATAATGAAAGCAGGAATACCGTTGTTTTCATAATTATAAATAATTAAAGGTTTGACGTTATGTTTATTTTAAAAAGACTTCAAAACAGCAAATCAGTTGCCTGAAATTTATAAAAGTTTAGGAACTATTTTCCGGTTATTGTAAAATCCAGCGCTTTATAAATTTCTTGTTTCGTGCAGAAATTATTGATTTTATAAGATCCGATGTCATGAAGCAGTGTGAAATTTACTTTTTCGTTCAGGTTTTTTTTATCACATTTCATCAGGGCAAAGAGTTCCTTGTAATTTTCCCGTGAAAAGGAGGGTGGTGTAAATGTGGAGAGGATTGTTTTTTTTATTTCAGGAAGCTTTTTTAATGGCAATCCGGTCTTCACATAAGAGAGATATGATTCCATGATCATCCCTGCAGCCACTGCATTTCCATGAGAAACGGGTTTGCCCCGGGCGATAGAAAAACTTTCAAAAGCATGACCGGCTGTGTGGCCGAAATTCAGGGCTTTTCTTATGTCTTTTTCAAAAGGGTCGTTATTTACAAAATGATTTTTTATCGCAACAGACAGGGAAATTATTTTTTTGAGTTTGGATGAATTTATTTTTTCAATGCGTAGTCCTTTAATTTCATCCCAGTGCCTGCTGTCGAAGATCAATGCGTGTTTCAGTATTTCAGCCATGCCGGATAAAAAATTATTTTTGTCTAACGTTTTTAAAAAGCCGGTATAAATTAATACTGCTTCGGGATGCCTGAATACGCCGATCTCATTTTTCAGATTCAGAAAATTAATACCCGTTTTGCCTCCGATGGATGCATCCACCTGTGCAAGCAGGGTGGTCGGGATATTGATAAACCGGATACCTCTTTTGAATGCAGAAGCTGCAAAGCCTCCCATATCGCAGATCACTCCTCCGCCTAAGTTGATAAGCAGGGAATCCCTGTCTGCGCCTCGTTTTGTGAGAACCTGCCAGATACCTGCAAGGGTTTTGAGTGTTTTGTTTTTCTCGCCGCTCTTGGTTTTGATGATCTTTAGGGTATTTTTTTCAAAAGCATTGGCTATAACAGGCAGGCATTTTTTTTCAGTATTTTCGTCAACCAGGATGAATATTCCTTTTGAACCCGTTTCCTTTATGCAGGAAGATATATCTTCAAGAATAGTATCGCTTACAATAATATTAGAAACCGGAGTTTTTTTTATCATTTTTTGATTTTTTTCAGGTATCATTCCAATAGCTTACAATTTGAGGATAAAAGTATAAAAAACATCGGATTTTTAAAAATTCTTTTGTGATATGTAGTAATTTTCCGGTGAAAATTTTGTTATTTTGTGGCCTGATAAATATCAAAAAATTCCGGTTATGATAATAAATAATAAGGAACTCGCCACAAGACTGAAATTGGGATATTCACTCTTTATTTTAGTATATCTTATATTATTGGTACTTTCCCTGATCTTTACTTTTGCTCCGAATTATATTTTTGAAATTATCTGGACTGTATTATGTGTCGGGGCTTTAATCGTATATATGGTTTTGAATTATTGTTATATCTATTATAATGACGAAGGTGAAAAAATCATATACCGGTACCAGCCCCTGCATCCTTTCATTGCCACGCCAAAATCTATTGAAATACCTAAAAAAGATTTTTATAAATACGAGATATATAAATCATTTTTCGGGAAGAAACATATGGTTATTTTTTACCGGAAGACAAAAAACGGAATAGCGAAATACAATCCGGTAAGCATTATTTCATTAAAAAAGAAAGAAAAAGAGAGTCTTTTTAATTCCCTTTCCGCTATTATAAAATAAGATTTTAACTGCATACCTACTTTATTTATCTGTATTCTGAAAAATTTGTTACTAAATTTTTAGGTGTAGAGTCATTTTTTTTTGCTTTATTTGGGAAATTGTTTTAATTCATTTTCTATTATGAAAACAAAAATAGTATTACCGGCATTATTCATTATTTTATTCTCAGGCATCACGGTGGCGCAAAGCTATAAAGGTGCCATAGGCGCAAGATTCGGATTTTACAATGGGATAACCTTAAAAGGATTTACGAACAGCAAAAGCGCCTTCGAAGGAATGCTTGTTTCCAGGTGGCATGGCATTATACTCGCCGGACTTTATGAATACCATTTCCCCGTAAAGGAAGTGAAAGGCCTGAATTTGTTTCTGGGTGGCGGACTTCATTTCGGTTACTTCGACGGCGACCGTTATGATAATTACATAGGACATCATTATGATACGCATAATGATTATACGGTGGTTGGCGGAGATTTAATATTCGGCGCAGAATATACCTTTAAGGATATTCCGTTAAATGTCGGCCTTGACTGGAAGCCGGCTATTAATTTTGTTAACGACGACAATTTATGGTTTGACGGAGTTGCTTTAAGTATCCGGTATACGTTTAGTAAGAAATAAAGTATAAAAAAACACAAAGTAAGGTTGTATTATTATTAATTTGTATTCAGTAATCAGTAATCGGTAATCAGGAGATACCACCGATTACTGAATACCGATCAGTGATAACAAAATGTACATTTTTTTCTCTATCGGCAGACAAGGTACCCTGTTTACAATTTTTTATCATTCACTGCCTGCCGCTTTTACTGCATTTAATATCGGAATATAGCCCGTACACCTGCAAAGATTTCCCTCAAGCGCTTCTTTAATTTCCGCTTCGGCAGGATGAGGATTGGCGTCTAACAGCGCTTTTGCGCTCATCAGCATACCCGGTGTGCAGAATCCGCATTGTATGGCGCCATGCTCTAAAAAGAGTTGTTGTAATTTTGACAAGACTTCATTTTGTTCTATGTTCTCTATGGTTTCTACATTCGCTCCGTGCAACTGTCCTGCAAGAACAAGGCAGGAACATACGGCATCCCCGTTGACAATAACTGTGCAGGCGCCACATTCGCCAATTCCGCAGCCTTCTTTGGTCCCGGTTAATCCCATGCAGTCTCTTAAAACATCCAACAGGCGCAGGGAGTCCTTTACTTCGAGTTGCACATCCTTGTTGTTTATATTGAATTTTATCTTTGCCATAACTTGTTTTGTTTAATTATAAAATTACAGATACTATTCAGGTATATACTATAATAAACAAAAAAATTCCAAATCCCAAGCCATGTATTTGATTTTTCTGTCATTTGAATTTATTTGGGATTTGAAATTTGTTATTTGTTATTTATTCTCTTAAAATTGTTTTATTTCAATAAAAAAGAATTGATTATTTCTTTTTTTTCAATTTCATAAAAATATCATGCAATGCATCCTTGCATATATTAATGAATACAGGATTTTTATATTCAGAAGACCAGCGTTTGCCGATAGCGTCATCAATGATTTTTTTCAGAGGTTGTTCTATTTCGTTGATAAGAATTTCTTTCAGTTCCTGACCTTTTAATAACTCTTCAATTTCTGAAATATTCTTTGGCCTGTCGAACAACGATCCGGAAACGATCCGGCAGTCTTCGATTTTCTTTTCAGGATCAAGCGCTATCATGGCACCGATACTGATTCGCGTTATGTTCACTGCATTTCTTCTTCCCAACTGGTAATAGCTGTGATAAAATTTCTTTTTTGGAAAAGGAATAACAAAGGAAGTCAAAATCTCATCTGGTTTAATCTGCGTTTTATAGTTCTCAATAATAAAATCTTTTGCCGGAATTTCTCTCGATCCGTTTTTAGACTGCAGGGTAATTCTTGCATCATATAAAATCAGCGGCGGCACAGAGTCTGCGCAGGGCGCTGCATTTACAATATTTCCTCCCAGGGTTGCCCGGTTACGGATCTGTTTTGAACCGATAAGAGAACAGGCTTCGACAAGTATTGGGAAATTCTTTTTTATGGCTTTGTGAGATAGTATCTGTGTTATTGGTACCGCGCTTCCAATGATAATCTCATCTTTGGTTTTCTTTATTTTTTTCAATTCTTTCAATTGAAAAATATTCAATAATTTTTTTGTTTCGTTTCTCTTCCTGAGTTCGATAATAATATCAGTTCCGCCTGAAATAATTTTATAATCTTCAGAAATCATGATAAGCGCTTTTTTAAGGGAAGAAGGAGTTACCATGGCAATATCTGTAACGCGCGGGGTATGTTTTTTCTGATGTGTTACACGTACTGCTTCGCTCTGCCGTGATGGCTTTACAAGATTTTTTCCGAGGAAAACCCGTTCCAATGTTAAAGGTATCTGATAGAAATATTTTCCGGTTGCAAATTTCATGGCATTGTTTATGGCTGCGGAGGCGAGTTCCAGCGTGGGTTCTCCGATGACTTTTGCCCCGAACGGGCCGTATTTATCGGAATTTTCTATAAGCACCGGCTCGATTTCGTGAATGTCTTTTATCGTAGGAATCAGGTATTCATCAAGATTTTCCGATTTAATGATTCCGTTTTGGATATTAAAATCTTCGAGTATGGCATACCCGATGCCCTGAGCAACTCCGCCATAGACCTGGCCTTCGATGCCAAGACGGTTAATTACTTTCCCCACATCATGCACGGCCGTAACTTTAAGAACTTCGATTTTTCCCGTGTATGTGTCCACTTTTATTTCTGCCACCTGGCATCCGTAAACATATGTAAAGTAAGCATTACCCTGCCCGGTTTCTTCGTGCCAGCTTACATCCGGGGCTTTGAACCAGCCATAGGCCGACACATTGACTCCTGCTTTGAAAGATTTTTCTACCGCTTTTTCAAAGCTTATTGGATTGATTTCCGGTAGCGGCTGAATGCGCGAAATCATTCCGTTTTCCCATATTGTTTCATCAATGCCCGATACTTGTAATTCATCTTTGATAACATTGAAAATGGCATTTTTTATTTTAAGGGCGCCATCTATCACGGCATTGCCTCCTGTGAGCGTAGCGCGGGAAGCAACCGTGGGCCCGCCGTCGGGAATGGTCGCTGTCTGCGGTTCAAGGAACGCAACTTTTTCAAGCGGTATCCCCAATACTTCTGCAGCCACCTGGCAGAATGTGGTTCTCATTCCCTGTCCGTTTTCATTCAATCCGGCCAGCACATACACGCTGCCATCAGCCTGTACGGAAACAATTACCGACGTTGTGTCCGTTCCTTCTGCGCCCAGAGAGCATCCCCTGTAGCTGCATGCAAGGCCGATTCCATATTTATACCGTGAACCGGTTTCATTTTTTTTATGGTATTCATCAAGTTTTGCGTTATAGGTAGATTTCTCAATGGCTTTTTCAATCACCTCGCCGAGAGAGACGGTGTGTTCGTCTAATTTTTGTCCGCTTGCCGTTATACTTCCCTGTTTAAATCCGTTGATTTGCCTTATTTCAAGCGGTGATATTTTACATATAGCTGCAATTTCATCCATCAGCGATTCCTTCGCAAAAATTATCTGGGGAGAACCAAAGCCCCTGAAGGCAGCCGTATAGGAATTGTTGGTGTAAACGGCGCGGATATCGGTTTCAACATTTTCAATTTCATAGGGGCCTGTTGCCTGCACTACAGAGCGCCAGGTAACAAAAAAGCTTTGCGATGAATACGCCCCGCTGTCGGCAATGATTTCAATTTTCATGGATTTAAGTTTCCCGTCGTTATTAAAACCGACTTTATAATTTAAAATATACGGATGCCGCTTATAACTTTCCTTTATGGATTCTTCTCTTGTGTAGGTTAGCTTTACTGGCTTTCCGGTGATTTTAGACAGAAGCGCCACCCGGCAGGCCATGCAGTTGATGATATCGTCTTTTCCGCCAAACGAACCGCCCAGCGTTGAACCCAGTATATTTATCTGATTCAGGTTTAGTCCCATAAAAGCGGCCACCATTCTCCGCGTAGTAAAAGGATTCTGAATGGAACCGTAAATTTTATACCCTTTGGTTGTTGAGTCTGGCGCTGCGGTAACGGTTTCCGGTTCAATATAGGCATGTTCATGGAACCCGGTTCTGTAAACCCGTTCGATGAGATTTTCCGATTCGCCGAATCCTTTTTCCACATCGCCTTTTCTGAGCGGATAATGCACCACAATATTACTTTTAAATTCAGGGTGAATCAGGCGTGCATCAGGTTTTACCGCTTCGGCAGGATCGAAAATTCCTTCTATAGGCTCATATTCGATTTCAATGGCATCTGCGGCGGCATAAGCGGTTTCTTTTGTTTTTGCAGCGACCGCTGCGATCACATCGCCGCAGTAAAACACCTCGTCATTCACCAATATATAATGATCCTGGCGAATCGGGCCGATTCTTTTTTTCCCGGGAATATCTTTAAATAATACAATAGCTTCCACGCCGTCCATTTTCTCGGCATTGGAAAGATCAATTTTTTTAATTTTCCCGGCAGGGATATCCGTGTACCGGTTCGCCGCATAGAGCATTCCGTGAAGTTTGATATCGTCGCCATATACCGCTTTGCCTGTAACTTTTTCGTAGCCGTCTACCCGCGTAACTTTTTTCCCGATGATGCTGTGCATAGTTTTATTATTTTTATAATTTAGAATGACCTGCATTTTTGTAATCAGTATTCAGTAATCAGATAGAATCATCCGATTACCTGCCTGCCTGCAGGCATGGCTGACCGCCGTAGGCGGAACCGAACACCGATTACTAAATATTTTTTTCCCGTTTTTAGCATAATAACCAGAAACGGTTTTGATCATACAAAAATACTTTTTTTGTAAATTTAAAATAAAATTGTAACTTGCAGTTTATTGTTTAACTTAAAAAATTGATTATGAAAAAAGGATTAATGGCAGTATTATTTTTGGCATTTATCGGTTTATGGGTAAACAGCCTTCATGCACAAGACCTTCGTAAAGGTGGTTCAATTGTCGGAAAAATTGAATCCAACGGCGATGTCCGTATTAGCGGGAGCATTGTCGGGAAGTTTGAATCCAACGGCGATGTCCGTAAAAGCGGATCAATAGTTGGAAAAATCGAGTCCAATGGCGATATCCGCAAGAGCGGTTCAATTGTCGGGAAAATCGAATCCAACGGCGATGTCCGTAAAAGCGGTTCTATTGTCGGGAAAATCGAATCCAACGGCGATGTCCGTAAAAGTGGATCAATTATCGGAAGCGCTTCAGGTGTAAAGAAAGAATGGGCAGCTGCTGCATTCTTCTTCTTCTTTCTCGATGAATAGAATTAATGTATTGATTTAAAAATATAATGGTACACTGATAAAACTGATTATACTGATTTTAAATGATTAAATCAGTGTTAATCAGTTGCACCTGCCCGCCGCTTTGCTTTGGCAGGCGGGTCAGCAAAATCAGTGTGCTATCAAACTGTTAGAATCAAATTTTAGAACATTACTAATATTTTGAAACTATGTTAACCTGTAATATCCTGCTTGGAATATTCGGCGGACAGGAACTGATCCTTGTTTTGATAATTGTCCTTATTTTATTCGGCGGGACAAAGATCCCGGAATTGATGAGAGGGCTTGGCCGCGGGGTGAACGAATTTAAAAAGGCCAAAGACGGCGTTTACGATGAAGTGAAAGACTCCGACAAGGGCAGCGACAAAAAGGATGCAAAAAAATAATTAATCAGTCAATAGTCATTAGTCATTAGTTATTTGGTGGATCATTTTTACTGATGACTGATGACGAATGACTAAATTTCTTCCGGATGTTCAGATTTCTTTTCCGCTCTTTTAAAAGCAAAGTTGATGACATGTCTTTCTGGGAGCATGTTGATGAGTTACGTGTTTACCTTATCCGTACAGTGATTGCCATTCTTGTTTTTTCTATTGTAGCTTTTTTTTTCAAGGGCTTTATTTTTGATACCATCATCCTGGGACCTAAGAATGCAGATTTTGTTACGTATAAGGTTCTTTGCCGGATCGGCGATTTGATGAATGTTAAAACTCTTTGTATCGAGAAATTTTCTTTAAATCTTATTAATATTGAGCTTGCAGGTCAGTTCCGGTATCATCTTGTGATTTCATTAGTTGCAGGATTGATTTTGGCTTTCCCGTTCTTTGCATGGCAGTTGTGGCTCTTTATAAAACCTGCATTGAATAATAAAGAGCTTACCTATGCCCGCGGAATGGTTTTTTATATCTCCGGATTATTCATAACCGGTGTGATGTTTGGATATTATGTGATTGTTCCGCTGGTGGTAAATTTTCTGGCTACATATGAACTCAGTTCTCAAATTCAGAATCAGATCACAGTGGGTTCTTATATTTCTTCGGTTTCCGTACTTTCGCTTTCTATGGGCCTTGTTTTTGAATTACCCGTACTCGTATATTTCCTTTCGAAAATCGGTATGCTGGCACCAAAATTTTTAAGGAAATACAGAAAACACGCGATCGTGATTATTTTTATTATTGCCGGGTTCATCACTCCCTCAACGGATATGTTCAGCCAGACATTAGTCGCTTTGCCGTTATGGATGCTTTATGAAATTAGTATTTTTATCTGTAAAAAAGTCTATAAGGAAAAACAGGAACCTGTTGAGTAAATTTTATCCGGGTTAATGCTTTATGAATGGTATCAGACTTTAACTCCCATGACCAATACATCGTCAATCTGTTCCAGGCTGCCTTTCCAGTCTTCAAACTCTTTAGTAAGTAATTCTTTTTGTTCCGGCAAAGAAAGGGGTTGTATCATCATAAGAAAGTCCCGGAATCGTTTGCTGAGGAATTTTTTATGTATTTCTCCGCCGAACTGATCCACATAGCCATCGGAAAAAATATACAGGGCATCGTTATTTTGCAGTTGTAGTGTGTGGTTTGTATAGGGGAGTGTATCTTTTATGTGAACGCCGATGGGCATCTTATCTCCTTTTATTTCCGTTAGAATATATGCTCCGTCTTTGCCGCCTACGTGGACATGATGCGATTGTCCATCCTTGAATGGATGAAGCTTGGATGTTTTTCTGATGATGTAAAGGGGATTATTGGCGCCGGCATATTGCACCTGCATTTTCTTTTTATCAAGCACACAAAGCGCGATGTCCATCCCGTCTTTATTCTCACCCACCTGGCCGGTCTGGTGTAGCGTGTTGATAACAACGCTGCGTAACCTGAGCAATATTTCATCGGGTTTTGTTATCCCTTTTTCAATTACTATTTCGTTGAGATAACTGATGCCAAGCATACTCATGAAAGCGCCCGGTACACCGTGTCCGGTACAGTCAACGGCCGCAAAGAAAACAAGATTTGCCATTTCGTGTACCCAATAAAAATCGCCGCTTACAATATCTTTGGGTTTGAATAAAACAAAGTAATCCTTGAAAATAAACTCCAACTGCTCCCGTTGCGGGAGAATGGCTGTCTGAATCCGTTTAGCATACTGGATGCTGTCGGTAATTTCTTTTTTTTGTTTGACGACTAAGTCACGCTGCTGCTTGATTTTAACATTTTGACTTGCGATTTTGTCTCCCTGCCGCATAACAAAATCCCGTTGTGTTTCCAGTTCGTCTTTTTGCCGGAGTATCTCTTCTTCGGCGAGCTTGCGTTTATGAATATTACTGTCTATGGCAACTAATTTTATTACATTTTTGTTTCGGTCCAGAATGGGCGTCAGGGTGGTCTGAACCCATATTTTTTCGCCGAATTTTGTAGTAATAAGATTTTCGTAAATAATGGCATCCCCGTCTTTAAATCCGTTCTGGATAACATCTTTCAATACGGGGCTTGAAGAAATATTCAGCAGGTTGTTGCCTAAGAAAATATTCAGTTGATTCAGGTTATAGCCGTAAATACGAGTAAACCCTTCATTAACCCATTCTATATTTCCTTTAGGGTCGGCAACAAAGACGGCATTATCGGTTTTGCTGGCAACAATAGAGAGTTTTTCGAGTTCGGCATTGGCTTTTTCAATATGCTCTTTTTGTTCAATGATCTGCTGATATGCATTTGCATTATCCAACGCAATGGAAACGTAAAGGGCAAGGTTTTTTATAATATTGAGATGGTATTCGTTGTATGCATTTTTTTTGAAGCTCTGGACGCCGATAACCCCGATTTTTTTTGCCTTAACACAAAGAGGGTAGTAAATTACAGAGGTTGAGATTTCTCCGATAATGGGAGGATGAATTTCTTTAATATATTGTAAGGCATCATCGGGGTAATTGTTAATCAGAACCTCTTTGTTGTTTTTGAAACACCAGACAGCAAGCCTGCAATCATCATTCATATCCCATGAAAAGAAGGGAAGCGTTTCTTCTTTTTCTTTGGAGCTTATTACATCAAGCCTGTTTTTTTCTTCATTATACACAGCAATAACAAAAATAGCGGCATCCATCATGGAATTGATGCTGTGATAGACCGTATCGGCAATTTTTTCAGCGACAAAGGATGAAAGGATGCTTTGACCGATGTGATTAAGAATTTCCATATTCTGGATGGAATGTTCAACAATTTCATTTTGTTTTTTAAGTTCCTCGCTTTTCTGGATAATTTCTTCTTTTTGATTAAGAATTTCAGCTTCAGCAAGCTTCATGTCGTGAATATTGCTGTCTATGGCCACTAGTTTTACAACTTCTTTCTTTTCGTTTAAAACAGGCGTTAATGTGGTTTGTATCCAGATTTTATCGCCGAATTTTGTAAGGGTTAGCGTTTCGTAAATGATTGCGTCGCGGCCTTTGAAGCCGTTCTGAATAACATCTTTTAAAAGTTCGCTTTTGGAAATATTAAGTATATTGTTCCCTTTGAAAAGGAAAAGCTGGTCGAGGTTGTAGCCGTATAATCGTACAAACCCTTCATTTACCCATTCTATGTGGCCGTTGATATCGGCAATCAGAATGGCATTGTCTGTTTTTTTTGCAACAATAGATAATTGCTCTAATTCTTTGTTGGCGTGTGCGAGTTGTTCTGCCTGGGCGTTTATTTCTTCTTTCTGATGCTCCAGTTCATTATTTTTCCGGATAATTTCTTCTTTTTGTTTGAATATATCAACATTTTTTCGTTTGTTTTCTTCGTTTTCCTTTTCGGTCTTTTTCTGTTGCAGGAAATCCTTCCGGTTAAGAGATTCCATGTGGTATGAGGCAAACATTCCTATAACATTGGCAGAAAGGATGAAAAAATTATAATTGATGAACGAAGGCAGATAGGGTCCGTTCATGCCGCCGGCCAGCATATTCTGAACAAAGATGGCAACAATTTCAAATAATAGCGTAATAGCCAGGCAGCAGATGGTTGAATAAATAAACCGGAGCCGGATAAACGTATGCACCCACATAATGACCAGGATCAGCCCGAAATAATAATATTTGTAGCCCAGTTCATTTTCTTTTGAACAGGCAGACATAACGATTATTCCAACTCCTGCAACAATCCCCATGACCATGAGTAATAGCTGGTGGTATTTTTTAAAAAATCCAAAATAAGATGAAATAATAGTAAAGATGATTACAGGGGCAACCACAGCAAAACGGATAATCCATGCTGTAGTTTTTGTATAAGGAAGAATCCAGATGTCAAGAATACCGAATGCAGAATATAATAAAACGCCAAGAAGCAGACCGATCCGCACTACGTTATAAGACTTCTCAATATAATTTTTTTGGAACTCCTGTTCCATGTTTTTATCAAATTGTAAATTCCATTTTATCCCTTTATGCATGAACAATTTTTTTTAAAGATACTGATTAAAAGTTCATGCTTTAAAAATAGATAAAGTCTTTTTATAAACCAAAAGGAAAAAACTGAAACTTTTTTAAAACAAGTGTATAATGCTGAAAATTAATAAAACCCGGATATCAGGTAAAAGGAATTTCGCCTATATAGTTGTTGCTTCCATTCAGTTTTGGGTACTTATATTTTAAACCTAAATTAACATCAATTTGTTAATAACTATGTAAAATTTTATTTGTTAAAATTATGATAATAAATAATTTTGTATCCAAATTATAGTTATTAATTTATATTACTATGTCATATATTGTAGAACAAAAGATTAAGGAT
>JACREX010000121.1 GCA_016212695.1 Bacteroidia bacterium | reverse complement strand
TATTGTTTCACCGACAGGAACCGTTGACTTTGATGGCAATAAGATTAAAACACATAAATCTGTTACTGCAAAACGAATAATTCTCACAGGCGACAGCAACAACATATCATCGCCAAACGAAACAATAAATTTTAGCGACAACCATATAAGCACAATCGGCACGATCAACGGCGGCAGCCTGAATATTACAGGAACCATCACTGCTAATAATATTAATGTAAGCGCTTATTCAAATCCTGTCTTTGCCGGCTCAGGAAACGGCATTGTAACCTTCGATAACAACGGTAGTTTTCAGAAACTCAGTTTCAATAACGATGCAAACACAATATTATTAGGCAACGGCACATTTGGCGCTCTGCCTGCAAACGGCTGGACAATCAATGGAAACGATATGTATTCTATTCCTGCAGGCAATATCGGAATTGGCACAACAAACCCCGTTGCAAAACTCGATATAAACGGCGATGCTAACATAAGCGGCTACCTGTATGTGCAGAATGGCGTAATCATAGGCAAGCGGGTAAACAGCGAAAAAGTGATAACCGACACGGTAAAGGTAAAAGAAATAACTGCCGATACGGTGAAAGCATCAAAAACTGAATCCACGGCAATAAAATCAGTAACCGTAGAAGCTAAACAAATGACTGCCGAAAAAATTACTATAGACACCCTTCTGACTGCAAAACTTGATTTACAGAAAATGACGGCAGACAGCGTGAATACCCAAAAAATACAAACATCAGAAATCAAAGTAGGAAATATTTTAACTATTGACGGAGGAACTGGAAAAATAACATCGTCCAATGGAAATGTTGATTTTGGCAACAATATACTAACTACAACAGGCTCTTTTAATGCCAATTCACTGAAGCCAAACGGCGGCCCGTTATATATTCAAAACTCCACTAATGATATTCACACCCTTATTAATGCAAACAACAACGGATATGTAGGAATAGGTACGGATGCGCCCATAGAAAAACTCGATGTGGCAGGCAATGCCAACATACGCGGCTATCTGTATGTCCAGGACGGTGTGATTATAGGCAAGCGTGTGAACAGCGAAAAAGTAGTAACAGATACAGCAAAAGTCGGACAAGTTGAAATAGACAAAGGAAAGATTGACAGCCTTGCCTCCAAACAGATTACAGTAGATTCATTAAAAACAAAGGATATCAAAACAGAACAATTCACAACGCAAAAAATTTCATCTGTAAATATTACTACCGACTCATTGAAGGCAACACAATTCACACTTGCAGAGATGCATGCCGACAGTATT
>JACREX010000118.1 GCA_016212695.1 Bacteroidia bacterium | reverse complement strand
TTCAATAACCATGCGATATGTAGGATATTGATAAATCATTTTTTTTGTCATCTGGTAGATGAAAATTAATTTTGAGTTTATGTTATTGACTTTTCGGAAATTATTTGATATTTCAGTATTTTCATTTTAGAAATTTAGGTAATATGCTTTTTATTGCTTTACTATTTTACGTGTAAATGTTTTTTTGTCTGTTATAGCCCTGAATGTGTAAACGCTGGGCGAAAACTGCGACAGGTTGATGGTAAAATACTGCTCTGTATTAATATCAGATAACAGCACCTTGCCCGAAGATATATCAATGAGTTGTATCTGACAGGCTGTGTTCAACGGGTTATTGAATGATATTTTTACCTTATCGTTTGTGGGGTTAGGCGAAACAAAAAGCTCTGTGGCCTGCTCCTGCGGCAAGGGTTTATTTTCAATAAGCGACAGAGAAGATGTGGTTTTATTTTCAGCGCCGGAACGAATAATTTTTGCGCCGTTCTGGCAGGGTTTTATCCATGCATGGAATTTACAGCCATATGGAGCATTGAACCCCGGTTTTAAATAAATCCTGTCGCCAGCAATATATTCAGTTCCCTCAGCGCCAAAGTCTATATTTACCGTATTACATCCGCTGCCAGGCGCTGTGATAGTGGCACGTGCATTAATAACTGTTCCATTAGGTTCAGTAGATTCATCAGGGCATCTTTGGTTATACCAGTAATTAGGATAATTAAAAAAACTAATTGGATATTCAGTACTATATGGAGAAGATTCGTCAGGTGAGGATGCTATGTCGGAATATACGCCCACAGCATCCCAGGCAAGTTGCGCCTGCACTTTTTCTTCTGAATACAGCCCATACCCTTTTGCAACCTCTGATGTTGATAAGCGCATACCGTTAAATATATTATGAATAGCAGCCCATGAACCCCAGCCGGATGGTAAATAATCTAATAAAGCGTGGAATACGATATAAGCGGCTTCGTCAACCTTATCCCACCCGATACCGTTTACACAGTAATCATGAATATATAGATAAGAGGGTCCTCCAGGTCCGGGTAAATCTGGTGTGGTATTTGTCCCGCTGCCTCCTTTAACAAATAAATAAAACCAATAGTTAAACACGCTGTTATTAGAGTGTATGCCACCGTTATCATTAGCATCGATAGCGTAACATTCATCGTCAGGAAATTTATACCAATAAGCACCTCTGTAAGAATCCGGCTGGCCGTTATCCCAAACTATACAACATGGTACGAGTGGTTGTGGTTCATCACGATAACAATCTTTAATAACGCAATGCTGTCCATTGCATTTTCCAGCAACTCCCGCATCTGTTTCATGTTGTTATCATAAAGTTTTTCGAAAGAACTATACCTGTTGAACTGTTCCGGAACCGGATTGTTTTTTATCCAGTTTGCATTCGTATAATTGTAAAAATCATCTCCCGGGTTCACAGATTCATCCATATACCTGATATCAAGAACCGGTTCTGAGGCCGCATCCGTTGTTTTGGTATTTACGTCTTTCGAAGTTTCATTACCGCATCCTGTCATTACAATCAATGTCAGGGCAACAATCACAGATTTTATTATACTTAAAACGGAATTATAATATATAAGTTTAAGCCATTTTAAGTATATAACCGGTTTGATCTTCATAAATAATTCGCTGCAATAATTATGCAATATTAAAAGAACGGTTTTGGAAATAAAACATTTTTCAGATAAAAAT
>JACREX010000115.1 GCA_016212695.1 Bacteroidia bacterium | reverse complement strand
TAAAAAAACACAAAAATATGGTAAGCCCTTTTGAAAGATTAAACAAGTTCAAGTATCATGATGACTGGCTGCAAAATTTATTGATTGCAGCGTCCTTAGGCGGCTATAGAAACCAGCACAGCAAAACGTGACAAACAGCAGATTTCTATTGTCCATCCGAGAGATTGGTTTTAGAATTAGACGGCGCTCATCATTTCACGCCGGAAGGCATTGAAGCTGACAAAAACAGAGATAATTTCATACAGGAATTAGAAATTAAAATTCTGCATTTTGAAAACAAGGAAATTTTTTATAATTTGCAAGGTGTTTTACAAGAGATAAAAAATAATTTTAAAAATAAATAAAAATACCAGCCGCACCTGCTACCACCCCGTCATCCCTGCGGGCTGACACCCCTCCTTGCAAGGAGGGGCAGGGGTGGTGGATAGTGCGGTGGTGTGAAAAATAAACTAAAAACCCAAATACCATGAAAAAATTATCTGCTCTTTTTATCGCAGTATTCTGCGTTTGCAATCTGTTTGCACAAGGCTCCCTCGACTCCGGCCTCGTGGCCCACTACCCCTTCAACGGCAATGCCAGATAAATTTAAAAATAAATACCGTTCAGAATCCACACGATTAAAAGACAGGGATTATTCTGCACCAGGCAAATATTTTGTAACAATAAACACCTTTGAAAAACAAGCATTTTTGGGACAGATCAAAGACCATAAAATGGTATTGTCTGATATAGGACAAATAGCACAATCCTGTTATCTGGAAATTCCGAATCATTTCAATAATGTGATATTGGATGAATATGTGATAATGCCTGACCATATACATGGTATAATTGAAATTATCGGGTTTGTGGATGATGTTAACGCCCATAATGGCGATGGTTTCGTGGATACGTCCCATGGGGCGTATCTACAACCCACCGTTCAACCACCCCCGCCATCCATACCACAAACCCGAATGGAAACCCGGCACATTGGGCGTAATCATCAATCAATTTGATATGTTGAGCCTGTCGAAACACAAATCATCGGTCACGCGTATTGCCAATAAAAAACATCCCGCGGCAAATTTCGCATGGCAGGCATTATTTCATGACAGAATCATCC
>JACREX010000116.1 GCA_016212695.1 Bacteroidia bacterium | reverse complement strand
TTTGCATCAAGCGCATTTGTAATAATTACATCATTCATATTATTTGTTGACCATTGTCCGGATCCGTTAATACCCTGAACAATCCCGTGTAGTTGAAATACGGAATCGCAGGTGTAACCGTCGAATCCCGCGGAAACCTGATTAGAGTTTGCATAAGGTTGAAAGGTTATAATCACTTCATCAGAATCTATACAATATGCATTATACTGGTGCCACCAGAAACTAAGATTTTGCTGAGTATTTAAAGGTAAAATAGTCGCATTGCAATAGTGTGTGGTATTATCGGGTGTAAATACAGTTCCTGCAGGGCCTGTCCAGTATCCAAGCATGCTGGTATCATTACCGGCGCTTAATGTTACAAAATTTCCGCAGGCTGACGCATCAGCGCCTGCATTGGGATAAGGCATCTGAATAAAAGTGATATTAACCGTATCTGCATCGGTGCAGGTACTGTCTGCTATTGTCCAGATCAACTGAATTGTTCCATATTGATATGTGTATACCAATGTCGTGGGGCTGTAGTTCATTGAAATCATCACATATGGATTTGGGCTAGTCCATGTACCCGAATATCCGGGAGGTAAAACACCCTGCATATTATAGTTCATTCCGCAAACCACATCGTCTGGGCCTGCATCTGCAACGCATTGCGCATTAACATTTATCCCGAAGGATAAAAAAAAGATAAAGGGTAAAATTAATTTTTTCATAACAGGATTTATTAATGGTTTATAAACAATTTTCATAATATAGACAAAATTAATTCAAATTTAGTTGCTTTGAAAATAATAAATTCCAAGCCCCAAACTTCAAGACCAAAATTCAAAGGGAAAAAACAATACTATCCTTATTCTTGAGGCTTGGAATTTGGAATTTGAAACTTGGGTCTTAAAATTTTTGAAAATGCTTCATTAATATAATACTACGTTTCCCTGTGGCAGATTTCGATATAAGGGCAATATTCGCATATTTTCGGATCATCGCACCGGGTAAACGGAACCTCAGGGTTAAATAATTCCTGGAAAACTTTATTCAATTCTTCAACAAATACATTTTCATAAAGTTTAAAAGACTGCACTTCGGCGTCGTTTTCCCGGTCTTTCACATAACAATTGAATTTTTCGGAAAACAGTTCCCGTGTAAAATATAAACACGGACAAATTGTATCCGGATCATTGCCATTTTTCGAAAGGATCAGGGCATAATAAAAAGTCTGGAAAACCCCTTTGCTGCGGGAAGGGTCACCCTCGAGGAACAATTCGCCGACAGCGCCGAATGTTTTATCAACTTTTCCGGTTTTGTAATCAACAATCCGCAGTTTTTCTCCCGCTCTGTCAATCCTGTCGAAACCTCCGTAAATATTAATGTATTCTTTTTTACCGTTCAGTTCCACAGGAATCCGTGCGTTGTAATATTCTTCGAGGTTAATAATTTGAAAGGGCGCATATTTTTTATCTATCTCTAAAAGCTGAACGATATATTTTTTCAACATCTCAAAAATGAGAATATTTTTTCCGTTTAAGTCAGAAAATTTTATCTCATGATTACTAAAAAAATAAGTGAGCCTGAAAGCTTCGAGAATAGATTTCTCAATCGTTTCCGTCTGTCTGCATAGAGATTCCAACTCTGTCGTTTGAACGACTGTTTTACTTTTTTTGAAATCCGTGTATAACAATTCCATGGCTTTATGAAGCAATGTACCGAACAAGGCGCCGTCTATATCTTCCGTAACTTCTTCCGGCTCTTCCAGCCCGGCGATATAGGTAAAATAAAACTTTAAACGGCAGTCAATATAACTGTTGAGCGCGCTTGCCGAAAACCGGCGTGCGCCATTTTTTTCATCTTTTTTATATTCGATAATAAAATTATTCAGTATCTCAAGGATATCTTTGCTTTTGCTGATCGTGATCTCCTTAGGCGGTGTGAGTGCAATATCATAACACAGCGTCTTTTCGGAAATGACACATGCAGATTCGTATTTCAACTGTAGCATAAAACGGCTCATCTCGCCTGACGATCTTTCGTTTGTTTTTGTATTATACACAAGAACCACATTTTTTGCGCGCTGAATGAGGCGATAGAAATAATACGCATAAACAGAATCCCGGTGATCGAAGGTGGGCATATCGAACGCCTTACGGAGATTGTACGGAATGAAAGAAGGACTCACTCCGCCGCCCGGGAGAATTCCTTCGTTTGCAGAAAGGATGATCACATTTTCAAAATCAATGGAGCGCGTCTCAAGGATGCCCATCACCTGCAGGCCGGCCAAGGGTTCGCCCTCGAAAGGAATACGCACATTCTGAATCACCTGCCTTAAAAGTTTCAGAAAAATCTGTATCCCGAAACGGATATTCTGTGATGAAATAATTTCATGCAGCCGCTTCACGGTAGTGTAAAGTTTGAAAATATATTCCTGTTCCAGCGCAGGCGAACCGGTATCTGCTCCTGCCTTATTATATATACCGGATAATATTTCCATGAGGTATGTTGTGAGTGCGTCTGCGTTTTCTTTGTGAACGAATATTTTTTTCAGGAACTCATCGTTGCTGAAATCGCTTTGAGGAACATATACTTTATTTTTCTGAATTATTTCTTCGGCAAATTCAGCAGTTTTTCCGGATTCTTTGAGATACTGATGATTTAAAATTTTCAATACATTCCTGAAATAAAATTTACAGGAACCATCCGCCATGGGCTTTGAATTTTTCTGCAGTTCAATGATATGCTCAACCAAGCTGTAAACGGGCGTTGCCCTTAGCGGATAACCCATCGTGATATTAATGGTCTCAAATTCCGGCGGCAACGAATATAATACGGGCAATAAAAGGCTTTCGTCTGAAAGTACGACAGCGGTTTTCATAAGATCGGACGGATGATCCGGTTTGAAATCTTCAAGGATTTTATCAAGCAGTTTGGCCTGCCCTATATCGGATGAAACGCCTATAAATTGGATGTTCTTTGGAACAGTAGTGAAGGCGTTCATTTCAAAATCATTTTCAGGCGAAGGAAACTGTTTGATATTCTCTCTTAAAAAATATCCAGCTTCGTGTTTTGTATCGCCGACATAATATTCATCGTAGTCCCAGTAAAATTCTGCTATTCCCTGTTTCTTCAGGAAATCGAAAAAATATTTTTCGCATTTGTTCAATGCATTGAACCCGATGAAAATGATTTTTCCATATTTCGAAAGTTCCGGAAAACCGGTTTTGCATTTTTCTGCAACGCTGCGATACATCATCCCTTCATACGCGATGGCATTTACTTTGAGATAGTCATTAAATTTTAGATATGCCGGGTATAACACATTCCATATTTCAACAAAATCTTTCTGATGCGTTGAATAGCGTTCCGGATCGAAACTCTTCCAGAAGCCCCGGATGGCTTCAACCTGTTCGTCGGTTAAATAATCGAAGCGCTTTTCTATCTCTTTCAGCGACGAGAGGTTTTGAAACAAATCTTTTGCATTGACCCGGTATTTATCTATTTCATTAAAATCATTAAGGAGCATCTCGCCCCAATAATAAAACCGGTCGAAAGTTTCATCGGATTTTTTTTCTTCTTTATAGACCCTGTACAATTCCGTAACAAGCTGAAGATCGTCTGCCAACTGCAGACCGGAAAGGGATTGAATCAGTTCATTGATGGTGACGGCATGGGGCGCCCACATAATTTTTCCGGAAACTTCAGCAAGATATTTATTAAAAAAAAGAATCGCCCTGCGGTTTGGAAATACCAGGGTGCAGTCGGATAATCCTGCACCGTGGCGGGTTACTAAAAATTCGGCTGTATGGTATAGAAAAGGGTTCACTGTGAACATAAGCGCCCTAACCGCCATCGGCAGCTTTTTCAATGATGATTGCGTAGCGATAAGGTCTTTAGTAGCTTAGGATTTCTCTAAGGTTTGTTGGTTATAGCCTTTTTCATACCATATTTTATCTGCTTTATCCCGGGCTTTTTCCAATAAAAATCTGGCTATTATGTTTCTCAATTCAACCAAATGTTTATCTGGTATCTGAGTAGCAAAAATATCTAACAACGCCAACTGCATGTTTGTTAATGGAGGACTTACATTAAGGTTATTCATAATTTACTTTTTCCCAAAATTAATAAAACCCTTTTAATTAAAAAAATTCAACCGCACGCGGTATAAAACCGTACATTTTATAAAAAGACACATAATTTATGCGCCCGGCTAAACCTCTTGTCATTAAGGCCCCGAACCTTAACGAAGACGTTCCGAACCTCCTGATATTCGTTCAGCGCCTTATGTGTGATTATTTATTGGCGGCATTACGCCGTGGGTGGCGTTTTTTTACTTTGGTGTTTATAGCGTTCGGCTAATTGCGCGTGCAGACCTTTCATATTACTGTCTGATTTGGCGGCTACCTTAACCCATTCTTTCACCTTATTCGACTGAGACATGGCTTCTGCGCCCACTGCCATTAACGTATCGCTCACAGATTCCGCCAGCGGCAGCAATACCGAATCAATTTCCGAAAAAATCGGAACAAAGGGCCACGTCTTTTGCAAATTCGGCGACATTGAACCCCGATGGCAGTATCTCAGGGTGGTTTTGCGCAATCTGCAAAGCAAGCTGTACATAGCCGACGCTCTTTGGCCCCATCTTAAAAAGCGATTTACGCTGCTTGGGCGTTAGGTTTACCACAAAATTGAGTATGGCGGCAATAGCGGCCACATTGCTTTTAATGGTAGTTTTCTGTGCAGCCGTTAACGCCGCTGAAATGTTTAAATTTGCCATACATTTTAATTTTAGTTAATACTTTTGTGATTATGATATAAAGATATATACTTTATTTTAAACAATCAAAAATTCTGATTATAATTTGTCACCCTTCGACACATACAAACCTTACACATATGCTGCTTGTTTCGACAAGCTCAACACATCGCAGGGCAAGAATAGTCAAATAGCAAAATTGTCAAATAGTCTTAATCCCTGACACAACGAACTGAAAAGCCGTAAGTCTTACTGCTGTTGTAACGGTAAACCTGAGAATAATTATAGCCCAGGATCCGTAACCATGCGCTCACTGCATCATACGCCGTAGCCGACCACCAGTAACCGTTGCTTCCAACGTTGTCGTATGTACCATTGAAGTAACGGCTGCCGCCGGGCAGGGCGCCGAACCCACTACTATTTGTTGCGCCTGTGTTTGGGCTGGTCCAATGAATTGTGCCTGTTTCTTTCATTTTGCCGCCTTCATCAGTACCACGGTAACCTGCTGTAGTAATATCATAAGGAAAATCAGTAACACAGGTTCCGCTTGTACAAATAGCTCTTTCAAGCGTTGTCCATTCATCATGCGTTGGCACATGCCAGCTTGTGGGGCAAAGATTGTGTACGTCAGTTGCTGCATACCAGTTATATAATACGCCATAAACAGGCGTATTGGTAGTGGAATCATTGTTGTAATAACTGCGCGCTCCGGTGGTAAGCGCTGCCCAGGTTGCATTATCTATTACATTGGGAATGGCTGTTCCATCACGGTATTTC
>JACREX010000126.1 GCA_016212695.1 Bacteroidia bacterium | reverse complement strand
TACTTTACTATTGAGTTGCTGATTTTTCAAGGGTTTATGAAGGTTTATCAAATTATTATTCAAAATGTTCATGAAAGCCTGTTGGTTTCTACGTTATTTAAAACATTTACTTGAGTGAAACGGATAAGCAGTTTTATTTATTTAAAAAATGAAACTTTATAAAATATGTGCTGCAAAATTTAATTTAGCAATTCGACAAAAACCAACTGTCCCTGCATGAAATACAGTCTTTGATCGCAGCATTTGTATATTTAAGGTGATTTTTGTAGATTTGCAGAAATATTTATTATGAATGAAATTATTTTTCTTATAGAACCCTCAGAAGAAGGGGGATTTATTTCAAGAGCTCTTGGACATGGTATCTTCACCGAGGCTGATACTATTGAAGAATTGAAAAAAATGATTATTGATGCTGTGAAGTGTCATTTTAACAGCGAAGAAATGCCCAAAATGATACGTTTACATTATGTCAAAGACGAAGTTTTTTCTATTGTTTAAAAAATGAAAATACCGCGTGATTTATCTGGCAGCCAGCTAATCAAAAAACTTCAAAATCTTGGATACAAAGTAACGAGACAAAGCGGAAGTCATGTCAGGTTAACAACTAATTTAAACGGAGAACACCATATTACTGTTCCAAACCATGATTTTTTAAGAATCGGAACACTATCGCATATACTTCAGGAAGTTGCGAATCATTTTGGAAAAACAAAAGAAGAAATACTTGAAATGCTTTTTTAAAAAATGGGAACATTTTATACAAATTGCAAAATTGCTGATTGTAACGTTTTGCTGTGCTATTTTCAATTTATGTAAATGGTTTATGGTCAATAGCTGCCAGTTTGGTTTTAGGTTAATGGTCTTGGGTCAGTACCATTAACCACCTGCCTGCCGGCAGGCAAGGTTGACTTTTAACCAAACCGGCTGCCCAAACCAACAACCAAGACTAAGATATGTACATTAAATATCAGCATTTTAATCAGCACAGCAATTTGATATAATCAGAAAATTTTAATTATGAAAAAAATTTTGATTCTTCTTATAGTCATGACAAGCTTTGCATGGCTGAGTTATGCCCAGTCGCCAAATGCTTTCCGCTATCAGGCAGTAGCCCGGAATGCAGGCGGTAATGTGTTGCAAAACCAAAATGTAAGTTTCCGCATCTCGCTGTTGCAGGGAAGTTCAACAGGATCGACAGTGTATTCCGAGGAACACGCAGCAACTACAAATACCTTTGGTCTGGTGAATCTGGAGATCGGCAGCGGTAGCAATGTTACAGGTATTATTGACAGCATCCACTGGGCAAATGGTCCCTACTTCATAAAGATTGAACTGGATGCTACAGGCGGTAACACGTTTACAGAAATGGGTGTTACCCAGTTATTGTCCGTTCCTTATGCTCTCTTCGCAGCCGGCGGCAACCAGGGTACTGCCGGACCACAAGGACTACAGGGGCCGGCCGGTAACGACGGACTCAACGGACAAGATGGAGTAAGCATCACTGCTACGTTAGTGCAAAACGACAGCTTATTTATTACACTTTCTAACGGACAGACTCTCAATGCAGGCCATGTAACAGGCGTACAAGGCATACAAGGTATACAGGGTATTCAGGGCGATCCGGGAACTCAGGGAAATCAAGGACAGGACGGGATTAGCGTTTTAAATTCGTACATCTTGAGCGACAGTTTATATTTGGTTCTGTCTGACAATACGATCATCAATGCAGGTTTTGTAAGAGGCGCACAGGGATTACAGGGTATCCAGGGAGAACAAGGAATTCCGGGCGACCAGGGTCCACAGGGAACTGCAGGCCAAGATGGGCTCAGTGTCACCAATTCATACATTCAAAACGACAGCTTATATATAACTCTTTCCAATGCCCAGACATTTAATGCCGGGTATGTAAGAGGCGCACAGGGGTTGCAAGGATTACAAGGTAGTCCGGGAACTGACGGCGTTAACGGAATCAATGGCATATCCGTTGTCTGGCTTGGATCCATGGCTACCGCTCCCGTTTCACCCAACCTGAACGAGGCGTATTACAATACTACAGACAAGAAATCGTATGTATGGAACGGTACGTCATGGAACCTGATTTCCCAGGATGGCATAAATGGAGCGCAGGGCCCTGCCGGAAGTTATTTTGCCGGAAGCGGAATCATAATTTCAAACGACAGCATAAGGAATGCTTCTCCCGACCAGGTAATATCCCTTTCAGGGACTGGTTCAACAACTGTTACCGGAACTTATCCGAATTTTACGATAAGTTCGACAGATAATCAGCAATTATCAATAAACAATAATCAATTATCAATAACAAATGGCGACACAGTTACATTACCTACATATTCTCCAGGTACAGGATTAAGTTTAAATGGAGCAACATTCAACAGTGTGTGGACTGCTAGCGGAAATAATATATTTAATAACAATTCAGGAAATATTGGTATTGGTATTCAAAATCCAACTGCCAGTTTACACGTTGATGGGTCATTTCGCTTCACAGACGATAATGAAGGCGCAGGCAAAGTATTGACTTCTGACGTTAACGGCAATGCTACTTGGCAGACGCCTGCAGGCGGAGGCATGGGAGGAACCGGAACACAAAATTACATTCCGAAATTTTTGACTACATCAAGCTTAGACAATTCTTTAATTTATCAAAACGGCACACGAATGGGTCTGGGAACAACTACTCCAACAGGAAGACTCCAGATACAAGCAGATCCGACATCCTCTGCCACAGAACCGCTGTTTGAAATCAAAGATAAAAACGGCATGACGGTGATGGTTGTTTACCAGGACAGCGTTCGTTTCAGCGTGGGAGAAGGAACCGGCAAAGCGCAGAACCGGGGAGCATTTGCCGTGAGCGGTAAAAGTTCTTCAAAGAGTTTCACCCATAATTATCTTTATTTAAATCCCGACAGCACCCGCATTTATACAAGTGACACGATTTCTGGTTTTGGCGTTAATAATATCGGGGCAACATCTTCGACCAGTTATATGAAATTAACACCTAAAAACTATTTTATAGGGCATGGTACTGGTACTCATATTTCTCAATCGCTGGGTGGTGCCTATAATTCGGTTTTAGGTTATTATGCAGGAAGTTCATTAAATACAGGTTCAAGTAATATTATTATTGGTTATCACGCCGGCGATTCACTTACATCAGGATGCGATAATGTTATTATGGGATATAATGCAGGAAAAAACGGTCATAATTATCACAGAAATATTCTCATTGGATACGAAGCCGGATTTAATATTTCGGAAAATGGTGATAATGTATTAATCGGATATCAATCAGGCTTTAATACAACTGTCGGTATCAGAAATACTGCCATTGGTTTTCAATCGTTATATTCTAATATCACCGGTTGTGAAAATGTCGCTATCGGCGGATATGCTCTACATAGTAATATAGACGGAGCTAACAATACTGCATTGGGAAGAAATACACTATATGCAAATATATCCGGAAGCAGTAATACTGCCGTTGGCGTAGAGGCATTGGCTTCCAATACTACAGGCTGGAGTAATACTGCCTGTGGGGAAGGTGCTTTAGGTTCAAATGTTTCAGGAAGTGATAATACTGCTGTTGGAGTCGGTACGTTAGTATTCAATACTACTGGATTATTTAATACTGCTGTCGGCTCAGATGCTATGACGTATAATACATCAGGAGGATGGAATACCGGCATAGGCATGGGAGCTTTATCTGCCAATACTACAGCTTATGATAATACTGCCGTCGGGAGCTATGCTCTATATTTAAATACAGGTATGCAAAATACTGCTATGGGCTCACGTGCTTTATACTCCAATACAACAAGTAATGGTAACAGCGCTTTTGGTTATGCAGCCTTGGATAATAATACAGGCTCGGGAAATTCGGCTTTTGGCAGAACAGCTTTGACTTTAAATACTACGGGGAATTATAATGTAGCCGTTGGAAACAGTGCGTTATCTTACAACACTACCGGAAATAATAATGTTTCAGTTGGTGTTGCCGCTTTAGTGAGTAACAAGTCCGGTTATGGCAATGTTGCTCTGGGTTATTATTCTGCATATAAAGATACAAATGGTTATCAGAATGTAGCGATAGGACAGGAAGCGCTGTATGAAAATATTTCAGGAGGAAGAAACGTTGCCATTGGTTATTATGCTATGCAAAAAAATACAAGTGGCACTATGGTTGCCGTTGGAACTTACGCTCTTCAGATGAATACAACAGGTACATCTAATACGGCAGTTGGCTATGGAGCAGCAAGAAGTATTACTACCGGAACGGGAAACACAGCGATTGGTAATAATGCGTTATCTGCTGCCACAGCATCCCCCGCCAGCTATAATGTCGCTATCGGTTCAAATGCAATTGGTTCGTGGGATGCAACTGGTAATTATAATATAGGGATTGGAGTTAATTCGTTAGGTCAGCTTACTTCAGGCATAAACAACACTGCAATTGGAGCAAGAGCATTGTATTCAAATACTACAGGGATTAATAATATAGCGATTGGTTATTATAATATGAATGATAACATTTCAGGTTCAAATAATATTTCAACAGGATATTATGCGCTCTATAATAACTATGCAAGTAATAATTTAGCTCATGGAAATTACGCGCTGTATTCAAATGAAACAGGCATAAGCAATATTGCTATCGGCGACTCCGCTTTGTATAAAACTATAGACAATTTCAATGTCGCTATCGGCAGATCCGCCCTACTCGGTACAGGTGGTATAATTGGTGATTACAGCAATAATGTGGCTATCGGAAATTCTGCAATAAAAAGCATTGATGATGGCGATTATAATACCGCTGTCGGAAATTTTGCACAAAAAAGTGTAACTACCGGTTACAATAATACGTCAGTTGGAGCAGCTTCATTGAATGTAATTACAACCGGATATAATAATACTGCTATTGGATATAATGCCGGTCCCTCAATAGACAACCGTTATAATACAATTTCTATTGGAGCAAATGTAATATGTACTTCAAGTAACCAGGTAAAATTAGGCGATGCTTCCATTACTTCATTTTATTGTATGGGAGCTTATGCTGCAACCACGGCTAATCCTGCAAATATGTATGTTGAAACAAGCGGACAAATTATGCGAAGCACTTCTTCAAGAAGATATAAAAAAGATATTATAGATTTGGAAATAAATACTTCGCTGATTTATAATTTACACCCCGTTTCATTTACCGGGATTAACGACAATAAACGACATTTCGGATTAATAGCAGAAGAAGTTGCTGAGGTAATTCCTGATATGGCAGAATTTGCAAAAGAAAAAGATGTTATTCCGGGAAGTACCTCAGATAAATTAATTCCCGATGCTGTCAAATATCCATTATTATCGGTTTTAATTTTGAAGGAAGTACAAAAGCATGAAATTAAAATAAAAGAACAGCAGGCAATGATTGAAGCCCAGCAGCAGCAAATCGAGAATATTTTAAAAGAAAATGCTGTTTTAAAATTGCAGGTTGACCAGATCCGTGATATCAAAAACGAGAATGCTGTTCTGAAATCTGAGATCGAGAAAATAAAATTGTTTATTGGGTCCTCGCAGAAATAACAATAAAATTGATTTATGAAAACATTGGAACGAATCGCGTTTTATCAGAACAGAAGAGACGATGTCCCAAACCGGGAACTGGCAAGGGAATTAGCAGCAACCGAAGACAAAGCCGGTATAAAAGAGCTCGTACAGAATCTTGGAAATAAAAACAAAAACATTCAGAGCGATTGTTTAAAAGCGCTGTATGAAACCGGTTATATTAAGCCGGCACTGATCGCAGAGTATGCAGAAAATTTCCTTAATCTGCTGAAAAGTAAAAATAACCGCATGGTTTGGGGAAGCATGATCGCTCTTGCCTCTGTTGCGCCCCTGAATCCCTTGCCGGTTCTTAAAAAGTTAGATGATGTGATGAAGATTGTTGAGAAGGGAACAGTAATTACCAGAGTTTGGGGAATCGCTGCCATAGCCCGCGCCATTTCAAAAGATGCCGGATACAATACCATGCACTTCGGTTTCTTATTAGATCAGATCAGCAAATGTATTCCCCGCGATGTGCCGAAACATGCAGAAGATATGCTCCCGGCTGTAAACAAAAAAAATAAAGCGGGATTTGCCGCCGTTCTGAAAATGCGGGCACAGGAATTAACGGCAACCCAGAAAGCAAGGCTGAAAAGAGTCTTGCGAAAAATTGAAGTTGAATTATAAAATACATGTCATGAATAATTTAATAATTCTATGCAGTATGGCAATCATTCTGATTTGTTCCTGTACCTCTGAAAATAAAAAGGAAAAACAAGACGCCGGGAACCCTTTTCTGAGCGAGTATAATACTTCATATAATGTCCCGCCTTTTGATAAGATCAAAACAGAACATTACCTTCCGGCTATCCGTGAAGCGATAAAAAAACAAAAAAAAGAAATTGATGATATTATTGGCAACAAAGAGGAGCCTGATTTTAAAAACACGGTTGAGGCATTCTCTTTAAGCGGATATTTACTGAATGAAGTATTGGGAGTCTTCAACAATATCAGAGAATCCAACACAAACGACACATTACAAAAATTAGCCAAAGAAATTGCGCCTATGGTATCGCTACATCAGGATAAAATTATCATGAATGCCGGCCTGTTCAAAAAAATCAAAACAGTATATGATAAAAGAGAATCCCTGAAACTGGGCGCAGAACAAAATCGGCTGCTTGAAGAAACCTACGACAAATTTATCCGGGGCGGCGCCGGACTGAATGATAAACAAAAGAAAAGAATGAGCAACATCAACCAGGAATTATCTGTTTTGAGCTTAAAATTCGGAGACCATATATTGGCAGAAAATAATTTTTTTAAATTGGTTATTGATAAAAAAGAAGACCTTGCCGGATTGCCCAAAGCGCTCATTGATGGCGCCACAGATGCTGCAAAAGAAGCAAAGATGGAAAACAAATGGGTATTTACCCTGCATGCCCCAAGTATTTTTCCTTTCCTTCAATATTCCGAAAAACGCGAATTACGTGAGAAAATATTAAAAGCATATCTGAACCGCTGCAATAATAACGATGCGAACGACAATAAAGAAATCATTAAGAAAATTCTTAACCTAAAGACAGAGAAGGCGAAAATGCTGGGATATAAAAATTATTCCGAATTAGTGCTGGCAAAGAATATGGCAAAAAATCCGGAAGCCGTTTACAACCTCTTAAAACAAGTGTGGGAGCCTGCTTTGAAAATGGGGAAAAAAGAAGCTGCCGAATTGCAGGCTATGATTACTAAAGAGGGCGGAAAATTCAAACTCGAACCATGGGATTGGAGGTATTATGCAGAGAAACTCAGAAAAGAAAAGTACGATCTGGATGAAGAACAATTGCGCCCCTATTTTGAACTTGAAAATGTGAAAACCGGGTTATTCACTGTTGCAAATAAACTGTATGGTATAAAACTGATACCGAAAAATGATATACCCAAATATCACAAAGACGCAGTGTCTTACGAAGTGCAGGACAAAGACGGATCGTATCTTGGCGTGTTATATATGGACTTTTATCCGCGTGCCAGCAAGCGCGGCGGCGCATGGATGAGCAATTACAGGGAACAGCAGGTAAGAAATGGAAAAGATGTGAGGCCGGTAGTTACCGTGGTGTGCAATTTTTCCAAACCCACGGCAGAGCAGCCGGCGCTTCTTACTTACGAAGAGGTTAGCACCATGTTTCACGAATTCGGGCATGCGCTTCACGGGCTGCTTTCGAAATGCACTTATATTGACCTGTCGGGATCGAGTGTTACCCGCGATTTTGTTGAACTCCCCTCGCAGATAATGGAAAATTGGGTGGAAGAACCCGAAGCGCTGAAAATAATGGCAAAACACTATAAAACCGGGGAGGTAATTCCGGATGCATTAGTAGATAAAATTAAAAAGAGTCGGAAGTATGGGCAGGGATTTGCAACTACAGAATTTATTGCTGCCGCATTATTGGATATGGATTATCATACCATCACCGAACCGTTATCCATGAGCATACCGGATTTTGAAACCAAAACCCTGAAAGCAATCGGCCTGATCCCGGAAATCCCGGTACGATACAGGAGCACGTATTTCAACCATATTTTCGGCGGAGGGTATTCTTCCGGGTATTACAGCTATACATGGGCAGAAGTGCTCGACGCAGATGCGTTTGACGCCTTTAAGAAAAACGGTATTTTCGATCAGAAAACTGCGCTTTCGTTCAGAACCTATATCCTTGAAAAAGGAAATACCGAAGACCCGATGATTTTATACAAACGCTTCCGCGGCTCAGAACCGGATATCAAACCCCTGCTGAAACGGAGAGGGCTTTTGTAAGAGTTAAAACTCCATGCACTTTATAAACTTTACAAACGTTACAAACTTTCAACCTTCAGCATTTCCTTCTTCTCATAATTCAATGCCACTAGGATTCCTAACCCTTTTTTGTTTTTATACACGCATCCGCCATCTAAGCATATAACCGGATTATTCCTGTCTTCAATCATTTCTCTGATAATTTCTGCCGGAACCGGCGTATGCCCGTGAATAATTTTCCGGTCGCCAAGAAATTCTTTATCAACAAACATTCCGCGCAGCCATACCATGGCATCCGTATCTGCAAAAGGATCCTTTGTCAGAAAATTTATCCCGGCATGGGCCAATATCAATTTTTTAGTTTTTAATTCATAATAATACGGAAGGCTTTCAAAAAAATGGATGTATTCGTCAGGAATTTGATCCGGCGAGGTTACGCCAAAACTTTGTAAAGTAGCATCAGCGCCCTGTGTGAGCCAATGGTCAAACTTTTTTTCGTCGGTCAGTGATTCCAGGAGCATTTCTTCGTGGTTGCCCCGCAACGGAAATATCTTAAACCTGTTTTTCTTTAAAGAAAAAATAAAATCAACAACACCCTTGCTGTCCGGGCCGCGGTCTATATAATCGCCGAGCAGGTACAGTTCATCGTCGCAGGTAAGGCGTATCCGGTCTTCGATCATGCAGCGGAATTCTTTCAGGCATCCGTGAATATCGCCTATGATATACGTATTTCCCGTGATTGATTTCACCATTAATTAATCAGTGTCTAAAGTGCCTTACGTTTAGAATGCCAATTTTTTTTAACTCTCTTACTTCATACCTCATACCTCATACCTCGTACCTCTTATTTCACACCTCACCGATTACCGATTACCGATTACCGATTACCGATTACCGATTACCGAATACCGAATACCGATTACCGATTACCGATTACCGATTACCGATTACCTTTCACCCCTATACCTCTTTTTAAAACCATAAATTATTAAGATCAGCGTAATAATCCCAAAAACTGCATATGATACGATAAACCCTGTAAACACTTTTGTGTTTTTATATTCAAAAGTAATAGTGTTCTCTCCGGCCGGAATGATGGCAGAAATAAATAGTTTATTCGAAGTAAAATGCGATATTTGTTTATCGCCCGCATATACGCTCCAGCCCGGGTAATTGCTTTGCAATAATGTTATTGCCGAAGCATTTTTGACTTTCGCTTTTGCAGTAATTTTTATCGGGGAAAACGATACGATTGTAACGGTATCTCCCGGTTCATTTTTCAATGCAGTTTCTTTCAGCAGGCCGTAATCAGTATTTTCCACATAAATATTTTTATGATCCGTCACGGGATTTAAAGAGTCTTTTAATTGTTTAAACGGATATATCTTGTCTGATAAATAAACCAGAGCGTTATTCAGCGCTGTATTTTTTAAATTCGGGAAAGAATCGAAAAGAACCTCATGTGCCCTTAATTGAAAAGAATTGAAACCATCGGGCGAAACTTTTTTAACAAAAATATTTGTGTTCCTCCACAAGGGCCAGTGGCTTGCCGCCTGATCGGTATTTTTTATAACCGGTGCAGAATCGGGTATGGGGAACCCTTTCGGCAGGCCGGATAAATATTTTTTTATTTCAGAAGGTTCGGCTTCATTCACCCCGGTATAAAATATATTCAACTGAACCGCAATAAGCATTTCAATAAGGATAAAACAAAAAAGCCCGTTTAAAAAAAGCGCTGTATTTTTTAGTTTTAAAATATAAATAATAAATACAATCAATAAGACTATCTGGATCAGGCTGTGGATAAATATATTTTCATTCAAAGCAGAACTGCGCAGCATTTCGAAAATATTGTTATGCGCTTTGAAAAATGAAAATTCGTTAAATGAAATCTGTGTTGCCGAATAAAAAAAGAAAACAAGAAATGCCGCCAGGAAAATACCTGAACATATAAGTATTAGCTTTTTATTTTTCACTATGTTTTCTGCCAATAGCGGAAGCTGGTTACCGGCAATGATAATAATGGCAATAGTTGCAAAAAGGCTGAAATAGCTTGGGAAGCGGAACAGGTTAAACATCGGAATATAACGGAACAAAAATTCCCTTACAGGCAGGTATTCGCCGAATGATGCTAAAAGACAAATCAATCCGAAAATTATCAGTATCCATTCAAAAGCAGATTTTTTTCTGAATAAAGCTGCTATGAAAAACAACAGGAAAAACATACCGGCATAAGCATTGGTCATTGAAATATCCGTATCAAAATATTGCGAATCTTTCACCACGCTGAAGGGTAGCAAAAAAGAGATGGAGCACTGCGGGGAAAACGGGCAGAATAAAGCGTCTTTGAGAGATAGTCCGCCCAGCCTCTGCACATAGGGCGATACCTGGTAAATAACTACGATCACAACAGTGCAAAGAAGCAGCATGACAAAAAATAAAAAAACATTTAGTTTTATTATTGCCGCCAGTCTTTTAAAATCCCGCCGCTTAATTGTTTTAATAAGGTGATAAATAAAAATAATAAGCAATAAATAAAAAAGGATGATGGTCAGGGCCTGGTATCCTCCCGTTATCATAAGGAATAAAAAGAAAGAGGCTTTTAATACATGAATATATTTCAGTTCTTCAAGTATTTTCAGGTAATATAATATAATGTACGGGATAAATGCCGCACCGATAATCCGGACCATATCCTGCGACTGCTGTACAAAGTAACCGCTGAGCAGGTAAGCCATCCCTGCCATCAATGCCGTATTTTTGTTTTTGCCAAGATAATAAGACAATTTATACATCCCGAACCCGGCGAGGAAAATATAGAAGACAACTAAAAAGTGAAATGTATAATTGCTGTATCCAAGGGCGCTTCCAATAATAAATGATTCCGGGTACAGCGCTGATTTCAGGTCGGCATGAATCGGATAACCAAGCTGCTGATACGGGTTCCAGTAGGGGAATATTCCGTTATGCAAACTCTCTCCGATGAAATATTTCCACGGAAGATTCACATCGAGCATATCCCAGGTAACGCTGTACTGCAGGAAAAAAATCTGCCAGTAGGCTGCCGCAGAGATCAGCAGCAGCAGAAATACCCGGTAGTTATTCTTAAAAAAAAATTGTACTGAGGGTAACATCAATATTTTTTATCTTCGCAGATTTCAGTTAAAACTCCAAAAGTTGATTTAGGATGGAAAAAAGCTATATCTAAGCCTTCGGCTCCTTTATGGGGCGCTTTATCGATCAGTTCTACACCGTTTCCTTCCGCTTCATGTAAAGCTCCCTCGATGTTTTTAACGGCAAACGCTACGTGATGGATGCCTTCACCCTTTTTTTCAATAAACTTGCCGATAGGTCCTTCCGGGTCGGTAGATTCAAGTAGTTCGATCTTGGTCTGCCCGACCATAAAAAAAGCAGTTCTTACTTTCTGTTCTTTTACCTCCTCAATTGAATAGCATTTAAAACCAAAAACTTTTTCATAATAGCGGATGGCCTCATTAAGGTCTTTTACGGCAATACCGATATGTTCAATATGTGTTACATTCATAAAACTTATATTTAATTTTTTCATGGCTAAAATAATTCTATTATTTCAAAAAGCATAATCCTTTAAACATTTGTTTGCGAATACCATCAATAAATGAAAAAAGAGGCTGATTTTATTCTGCGAATAATAAAAATGCGTATAAACAATTGTTTTTAATTTTTTTTTTGTATTTTTACAGATTGTAAAAACCGCAAATTTTAAAACAATGAGAAAACACAGGTTATTTTTCGGTTTAATAATTTTCATTTCTTTATTCAGTTGCATATTTTTTGCCTGTAAAGATAAAGATAAAATTACACCCCTGATTTTTTTAATAGGTAACGACACTACGGCTGAACTGGAAAAAAGATATGTTGATTTAGGCGCAATTGCTGAAGATAATGCTGACGGAAACATCAACAGTTCCATTCTTACAGGTCATAATATTCCCATGAAGTTTGCCCATGGAGACTCTGTAACATCAAGGGCCGATCCGACGACTCCCTATGAAGTTCATTATTATGTTACTGACAAAGCCGGTAATGCAACAACCAAAACCCGTAAAGTTCTTGTAAGGAACTGGGCATGGCCTTATGAAGCGCAATACACCCTTACAAGAACAAAAGTATCCGGTAATGATAGTATCGGGTACCAGTATGGAGACTATCCATTAAAAACACCCATGAAAGTAAACATTACTGCGGATAAAGACACGAACAAAAGGATTACTCTTCCTATCGGCGGCTCTATTAAAGTTAAGGTTTTTGCATCCTTTACATCAGTTCCATCAGACCTTTCACACTTACACCTTAAGATCGGCCAGCAGGAAGTAATTGGCGTGAAGGGAATAGTAGGAATAGATGAACAGAAACCGACCAAATACAGGGTGTTTGGTTTTGGTTCACAAAACGACTCCACTATTGTTAAGGATTCTGTTTCGGGCAGGAAAAGGATTTTGATTAAATATTACATCCAGGAATTCGATTCCACACCAAGTGTTATGAACTGGAAACCGAGTAAAGTTTACTGTGACATGCTCAATCAAAGATATTAGAACATCATAAATATAAAAAAGTCCGCAACTGCGGGCTTTTTTTAAATGATCAGCATAGCATCGCCATACGTGCCAAACCGGTATTTCTCTTTAATAGCTACCCTGTAGGCCTCAAATAATTTTTCAAAACCGGCAAAAGAAGATACCATCATAAGCATGGTGGTAAGCGGCAAATGAAAGTTTGAGATCAGGCGGGTAGGAACCTGAACTTCATACGGAGGGAAAATAAATTTATTAGTCCATCCATCGTATGATTTCAGCAGGCCATTCGTAGACACAGAGCTTTCAAGCGTCCTCAGAACGGTGGTACCGACCGCGCAAACATTTTTCTTATTATCTTTTGCATTGTTTACCGTATTGGCGGCTTTTTCTTCAATAAGAATCTGCTCAGAATCCATTTTATGTTTCGTAAGATCTTCCACATCCACGGTTCTGAAGTTACCCAGGCCCACATGCAATGTAATCTCGGCAAAATGCACTCCTTTTATTTCAAGGCGCTTCATCAGTTCCCGGCTAAAATGCATGCCGGCAGTGGGAGCGGCCACTGCGCCTTCATGTTTTGCATATATCGTCTGATAACGGTCTTTGTCTTCAACTTCAACGGCTCTTTTAATTATTTTGGGAAGAGGCGTTTCGCCAAGTTCATAAAGCGTTTTTTTGAATCTTTCATAATCGCCATCGTATAAAAAACGTAATGTTCTTCCCCGGGAAGTGGTGTTATCAATCACTTCGGCAATCAGGGAATCGTTTTCGCCAAAATAAAGTTTATTCCCGATTCTGATTTTTCTTGCAGGATCAACCAAAACATCCCAAAGCCGCTGATCTTTGTTTAATTCGCGGAGCAGAAAAACTTCAATCTTGGCGCCTGTTTTTTCTTTATTACCATATAACCGGGCAGGAAACACTTTGGTATTGTTGAAAACCATCACATCGCCTTCTGTAAAATAATCGATTACGTTTTTAAAAACTTTATGCTTGATTTCTCCGGTTTTCCTGTTTAAAACCATTAACCGGGATTCGTCCCTGTTTTTGGCAGGATATAATGTGATCAACTCCTCTGGCAGATTGTATTTAAACTGTGATAGCTTCATCTCTTTTTACAATTTAGTTCAACATTATCAAAACGCTTTATACGAAGAAAAAATTGTTTTGTTACAAATTAAAATAAATTTTTTAATTCATTCACTGTCAGGGCATCAGAAAGACAATAATTACCTATACGTGTTCTTTCAAGGCTTACAAGATGCGCTCCGCTGTTAACAGTTCTGCCAATGTCTCTTACTAATGCCCGGATATAAGTTCCCTTGCCGCAAACCGTTAAAATTTTCACATATGGCAACTTAAATTCCAGAATCTTTATTTTATGAATTTCAATATCCGCTTCCCGCATCTCTAATTCTTTTCCTTTTCTTGCTTTTTTATAGGCTCTCTGTCCATTCACCCATTTGGCAGAAAAAGCAGGAGGAACCTGTTTTATTTTTCCTGTGAATTTTACTATGCAATCCTGCATCATTTCTTCGGTAATATGTTTATATGGGTATTCCTGATCAATGGCGGTTTCCAGGTCGAACGAGGGAGTGGTGGCGCCAAATTTCAGGGTAGCCGCATATTCTTTTTCAAGCGCCTGTAATTGTGAAACTTCTTTGGTTTTTTTCCCGGTACAGATAATCATTAATCCTGTTGCTAAGGGATCTAAGGTGCCGGCATGACCTATCTTGATTTTTTTTAATTCAGGATGATGCTTAAATTCTGATTTAAGCTTGCCCACAACATTGAAGGATGTCCACATGTAGGGTTTGTTAATGAGCAGAACCTGACCTTCGGCAAAATTCAATGACATTATGATAATATTAAAATCAGTCCGCTAAAATATTCAGTTGATAACCCATGGCAAGCAGGACTAGAATAATGAGTCCTAACAGTATTCTGTAAACGCCGAATGCTTTAAAACCATATTTTGTCAGCAATGCAATAAATGCCTTGATGGCAATTATAGCAACAATAAATGAAATGAAATTACCTGCCATCAATAATTTTATGTTATGGGAATCAATGCTTTTATAATTTTTCAGCAGCTTAAAAACAGAAGCCGCAAAAATGGTAGGGACCGAGAGAAAAAAAGAAAATTCCGCTGCATTCTTCCGGTTCAATTTTTGAATCATGCCTCCGACAATAGTGGCTGCAGAACGGGATACTCCCGGAATCAGGGCAATACACTGAATAAGCCCGATTTTAAAGGCGTTCATGTATGATACATCCTGATTTTTTTCGTCGGGTTTATGAAACCATTTATCTACAAATAATAAAAAGATCCCTCCTAAAAGAAGCGAGAGAGCAACCACGATTACCATGATTGAGTCCGGTACTGCATCAATATAATTATTCAGTAAAAACCCGATAACGGCTGCCGGGATAAAGGCGACAAGAAGTTTGTAGTAAAAATTCAGTGTATGAAAAAATCTTTTCCAGTATAGCAGAATCACTGCCAGCATGGTTCCAAAATGAATATTTACAATGAATGCTTTTACGAATTCCGAACTTTCAATACCAAGCAATGACTTGGCAAGAATCATATGTCCGGTGGAAGAGATCGGGAGAAATTCGGTAAGGCCCTGCACAATGGCAAGGGTAATCACATCGAGCCAGTTCATTGACTACTGCTCGTTTTTAGGTTTTCTCATGATGGCCCATATCTCAAAAATAAATCCGGCCAATACCATCATGGGAGCCAACGTGATCCTGCGGAAGCTGAAAACTTCGGGGTTGAAAATTTTCGGATCGTCAGATTTCCCTCCTGCCATCAGAATATAGCCCAGAACAATTAAAATTATACCGGCTATGATAAATTTATAATTTTCTTTAGGTATCGCCCAGCCTATATCCTGGGTATTTTCTTTCTTGGTATCCTTTTTGTTTTCCATCGTAACTTAAAATATTTTTTCGCAGTTGCGAAGTGATTATTACAAATTTATTATTACAAATATACTTCGACTAAATGAATTTCCGATACCTTGCCTACTGGAAGGCAGGTTTCGACAGGCTCAATACTGTAAATTCATTTGCTCAGTATAACTGACTTCTAAATAGTTTTTCTTTCATAAACCTATTAAGAAGCAGTATAATTAAGCGCCAAATGTACTTGAAAATTTGATATTATAAAAAGATTTATATTTATTTTGGTAATTAATCAACAACTCTTATCTTTGCAGGCTCAAAAATAAATTAGTATTAATTTAATTTAAAACATTAAATTTTATGCCCGCAAAGATCAGACTGGCAAGACATGGGAAAAAGAAATTTCCGTATTACCACATTGTGATAGCTGACAGCAGGGCGCCACGAGATGGCAGATTCATCGAGAGGATTGGGATGTATAATCCCAATACCAATCCCGCTACTATCGAATTGGATTTCGATAGCGCTTTGAAATGGCTTCAGAAAGGCGCTCAGATTACAGATACCTGTAAAGCTATCTTATCATACAAAGGAGTGGTTTATAAAAATCACCTGTTAAAAGGCGTTGCCAATGGAGCTCTTACTGCCGAAGCGGCTGAAGCTAAATTCCGGGAATGGCTGCAATCTAAAGAAGCAAAGGTACAGGCAAAGAGAGACCGCGTTGCAAATGAAAAAGAAAATATTTTGAAAAAACAGGTCGCTTCAGAAACAAAGGTACGCGAAATCAAAACTCAGGCTATAGCCAAGAAAAATGCCAAAGCTGCAGAAGCCGAGAAACAGGAAGCCGCTGCTGAAAATACCGAACAGATTACAGAACAAGCCACAGAACAGAACCTGGAACAGACTAATACATAAACCTGGGATTTCTACAAGTAGCAGTATGCAGCAGCAGTTTGCAGTTACTGACTTCCAACTGCCTGCTTAATTTTACCCCGCGCATAGTATAAATGGCAGGAAACTGTATTATGAATGGATAAAAAAAAATGTTTTTATTTCGGGATGATCCTGAAGCCTCACGGGGTTTTTGGCGCTCTTGTCCTGAAAATAGAAATAAATTTCTTGGATTATTTGATTGATAAATTAGAATCAATTTTTATTGAGATTGATGGACAATTGGTTCCTTTTTTTATTTCGGAAATTAATTGTGTCGGCAAAGAAACAGCCATCGTCAAATTAGATGAGGTGGATGATGAAAAACAAGTGAAAAAACTGATCGGCTGCCGCCTGTACCTGTTAAATAAATTCTTGCCTGCCGCCTGCCTGTCCGGCCTGCCTGCCGGTAGGCAAGGTATCCCGGAAGGTGCAGAAATTTCAACGGATTTAAGCTATGCAAGAGGATTCCTTATTATTGATTCCTCGTCTGGAAATATCGGTTTTATTCATGATATATTACACTTTTCGTTTAATTCAGTCTTTCAGGTATTCAAAGATGGAAAAGAAATTCTTATTCCTGCAACAGGCGATATTATCAGGTCTGTAGATATTGATAATAAAATCATCCGTATTACCGCCCCTGAAGGATTGATAGATTTGTACGAAGGATAAAATTTATTCCTGAAAACCTACGAGTATGGAGACACAGCCGCTTTGTGTCATGGAACCGCTTTTTTTCGGAGGTTCGGGAATGTAAACTCTTACACAAATCTGTTGAGTGGCTTTTGATTTAAAATCCCATGTTTCGGCGAAATTGTGGTCTTTGTTATTGAAAAGAAGGTTGTTGCTTTCGGCATCTATAATTTTAAAGTGTACTTCCTCAAAATTTCCCTGGGTACATACATAAACTCTGTAAGTAAAATCTTTTTGGAAAGTAAGATATAATTCAGCCATTTCCCCTTCATTGAGTTTTACGGTATTGATCTGGCCGTTAAACAGAAAAGGAGCCAGTTTCGACATACAATACTTTTTCGCAAACATCTTGCATTGGGAATATCCTATAAACCCTGTTGCCACAAGGGAGAAAATCAGTATTATTTTACGGAACAGATTCATAAGGGAAATAATTATTTAATCATTTCTTTACGTATTTCAATAACAATTTTATTAATCGCTTTAATGTCGTCCAGCGATATTTGCACGCTGGATTTTGAGTCTAACGTAGTAACTTTGTTTTTTTTATCTGTTGAGGTTTCTATTCCGGACGGAGTAAGTTTTATCTTTTCGTAACAAGCTTTAAGTTCATGGAGTTTTGGGATGTATAATAAAACCGTTTCATCACTTTTATAAGCGGTCACTAATTCAATAAGATTGTTCAAAGAATATTTTTGCTCGGCGATGCGTTTCATTATTTCTGAACTTGGATTTTTTTCATCAACAATGCTGGTCGCAATATTCAGCGCTTCAACCCAGCCTCCCAGTATAATCAAAGCCGCAGTGCTCCCCCGGTTATTCTCCTTCAGATAAACGTCGGCGTTTGCATAGGTCTCGGAAATAATCCTGAGAACAGAGTCGCGGTTATTCACATTATCTTCAAGCCTGCCAACAGTAAACGATCCTTTATCGCCGGGTATGCCTAATTTTTCCGAGAACCGCTTAATGACGGCAAGATATTTTACAGATTCCTGTATCTGGTCGAATATTCTCACATAACTCAGGTCGGCGCCATAAACGCCAAGGTTCATTGCGGTCTTTGCAGAAGTAAGATATTTCTCAGTATTTTTAATGGGATTTAACAGCTCCGGATTATAAGTAACTCCGGCATTCTGAATGATAGTTGTCATTTCAACAGGCGATGGTACATTGTAGAAAATAACCCTCACTTTATTGATATCCGCGCTGTCTTTAATAAACTTGTCATTAAAAACGATATTGTCTTTATCATCTATGGATTTGTCGGAGTTACAGCGATAAAATAGTGAAGCGGTTCCGGTAAGAATTAAAATATAAATATAGATATTTTTAATATGCATTTATAAGTCGCTTATACCTTAAAAGATTTGTAAAATTACAAAAAATAATTGATAAAACCGTAATTTTCTGAAAATTTATTTCATCCAATCTCTGCCCGGGAAATTGCTTGGTTATTGCAGTACCTCTGGTTGTAAGGGTTTTGAAGATATTTCTTTTTTAGTAAAAAATTTTTTCTGAAATATCAATATCAAAAAGACGCCAATGGTTATTGAAGAATCTGCAAGGTTAAAAACAGGCCGAAAAAAAATAAACTGTTCGCTGCCCCAGAACGGGAACCATTTGGGAAAATGGCCGTCAAAGAGCGGAAAATATAACATGTCTACTACTTTCCCATGCAGGAAACCGGAATACCCGCCTTCTTTCGGGAAAAGAGTTGCAATCTGAAACATGCTGTCGCTGAAAATCATTCCGTAAAAAACGCTGTCAATAATATTCCCCAGCGCTCCAGCAAGAATCATGGATACGCTGGTTACCAAACCCGCAGGCGAGCCTTTCCTGATAAGGTACCACAGATACCAGCCAATACCGAATACAGCAAATATCCGGAAAAGGCTCAGTATTATTTTCCCGAATTCCATATTGAACTCCATCCCGAATGCCATCCCGTTATTTTCAGTATAATGAATAATAAACCAGTTCCCAAAAACCCGGTATTCCTGGCCTATGAACATATGAGTTTTAACTAAGATCTTTACCGTCTGATCAATAACTAATATTAATAAAATAACAAGTATTGCTTTTGTTAACTTGGACATCGCTGCGAATTACCGTTGTTTTAACTTCGCTTCAATGCTGAGTGTAGCATGAGGTACAGCCATTAATCGTTCCCTGGGTATGAGTTTGCCTGTTTCCCGACAGATTCCATAGGTTTTATTTTCGATACGCACCAGGGCGGCTTTCAAATGCTGAATAAATTTCAACTGCCGCTGAGCTAAGTTACCGGCTTCTTCTTTTGATAATACCGAGGCGCCCTCTTCTAGAATTTTAAATGTGGGAGAAGTATCCAGAGTATCGTTGCTGTCGCTCTGTGATAGCGCTTTTCTTAATACATCGTATTCTTTCTGGGCTTTATCCAGTTTTTCATGAAGTAATTGCTTGAATTCGGCTAATTCTCCATCAGAATATCTGGTTTTTTCCCGTTCTAATACTGTTCCCTTTTCCTTTTTAGCCATAGCTTTAATTTTTTTAAGTTTAAATTTCAGAATTATTATCGGTTTGCTTTTGCAATTTTTATAAGGGTGTTAATGCTATCTTCGATTTCTACGCTTTTCGATAAATTTTGTTCCAATTTTTCCAATAAATTAATTGACACTGCCAAAGTTTGTGAACTGATGTAGCCTTTGTGATGCTCTATAGCCGTATCAAGTAAATCATGCTTCTGTATCTCAACAGAGATTTTATCAGTAACATCAAAACCGCTCTCTTTTCTGAGGTTTTGAATCCTGTTGATAAATTCCCGGGCTATCCCTTCTTCTCTTAATTCATTTGTTACATTAATATCCAAAGCAACTGTCAATGAGCCTTCATGCGCAACAAGCCATCCCGGAATGTCTTCAGACAGGATTTCTACATCTTCCGGTGTGAGTTCAACTTTTTCTCCCCCCATGTCCAGAAGCCATTTCCCGTCCTTTTCAAATGCATAAATATTTTGCTGGGTAAATTTAGCAATTTCTGTTGAAATATTCTTCATTAATTTACCATATTTTGGACCTAATGTTTTAAAATTCGGTTTTATCTTTTTTACAAGGATTCCTGCCGTATCAGAAATAAATTCTATTTCTTTAACATTAATCTCGGTTTGAATGATATGCCTCACTGCCTCTACCCTTGCCCGGAATGTTACAGGAATCATAATCTTGCTCAGCGGCTGACGCACCCGTATATTGACCTTTCGCCTTAAGCCCAGTACCATTGACGATATTTTCTGGGCAAGATCCATCCTTTCTTCAAGGGCTTTGTCAATATAATTCTCATCATGAGAAGGGAATTTCACTAAGTGAACCGAATCTACTGAATGGCGTTTGGTTATGGTATTCATATCCATGAATATTTTATCCATGTAGAAAGGAGCGATGGGAGAAGCTAATATTGCTACTGTTTCTAAGCAGGCGTATAAGGTCTGGTAAGCAGAAATTTTATCTTTTGAATATTCTCCTCCCCAGTAGCGTTTCCTGCTGAGGCGCACAAACCAGTTGCTTAGATTTTCTATGACAAAATCCTGTATTGCCCGGCCTGCCTTGGTGGGTTCGTAATTCTCATAATGGTCATGAACCTCTTTGATAAGGGAGTTCAGCAAAGAGATGATCCAGCGATCCAGTTCAGGGCGCTCTTTTACAGGAACCGGGTTTTCGGTAAATGCAAAATGATCCACATTGGCATAAAGCGCAAAGAAAGAATAGGTATTATAAAGAGTCCCGAAGAATTTGCGTTTAACTTCTTCCACCCCTTCAATATCAAATTTAAGATTATCCCAGGGCTGCGCATTGGTGATCAAATACCAGCGTAACGGATCGGCTCCTGTTTTTTCAATGGTAGTGAAAGGATCAACTGCATTGCCTATGCGTTTGGACATTTTATTGCCGTTTTTATCCAGCACAAGACCATTTGAAACGCAGGTTTTAAATGACACGGAATCGAACAGTATCCCTGCAATCGCATGCAATGTAAAAAACCAACCGCGGGTTTGATCAACGCCTTCAGCAATAAAATCGGCAGGAAAATAATCTTTCAGGTTTTCTTTGTTCTCGAAAGGATAATGGAACTGTGCATATGGCATAGCGCCTGAATCGAACCATACATCAATAAGATCAGGTTCCCGGAACATTTTATCCCCTTTGGATGAAGTAAGAATAATAGAATCAACAAAGGGTTTGTGCAGGTCGAATAAACTGTAATTTTCTTTCGAATTGTCGCCTTCTTTAAATTTAGCTAAGGGGTTTTCTTTCATGAATCCGGCATCTACGGATTTCTGTATTTCCGTTTTAAGTTCTGCTGCAGAACCGATGCATTTGAATTCGCTCCTGTCTTCGGTAACCCATATTGGTAAAGGAGTTCCCCAGTATCTTGAACGGCTCAGGTTCCAGTCAACAAGATTTTCCAGCCACTTGCCAAAACGGCCGGTACCTGTTGCTGCAGGCTTCCAGTTGATTGTGTCATTCAGTTCGATCAACCGGTTTTTGTATGCAGTGGTACTGATGAACCATGAATACATGGGATAATAAATAATCGGTTTGTCGGTTCTCCAGCAATGGGGGTAGTTGTGTTCTTGCTTTTCGATGCGGAATGCTTTATTGTCTTTTTTTAACATTACGGCAATATCAACATCTGTTTCAGGGGCATCTCCGGGTAATGTGGAATCATAAGCATTTTTTACATAACGCCCGCTGAATTCGCCCATCCCGTCAACAAATTTTCCCTGGCGATCGACTAATGTCAGCGAACCCAACCCGTATTGCTTTGCCATCCTGAAATCGTCTGCGCCAAAGCTGGGAGCAATATGAACTATGCCCGTACCGTCTTCTGTGGTAACAAAATCTCCGGCAATCACCCGGAATGAATCGCCATCGGAAGGCTGAATATACGGGATCAGTTGTTCGTAGCGGATGCCTTCAAGCTCTTTGCCGTTATGTTCTGATAAAATTAAATAGGGAATATTTTTATCGCCTTCTTTATAATCTTCGATTTTTAAATCTTTGTTCTTATCAGGAAAATACAGATTGAATAAGGCCTTTGCGAGAATTACTATGATCGGTTTACCTGTGTATACATTAAATGTACGCACCCTGCAGTACGGAATATCGCCAACCGCTAACGCCGTATTGGACGGCAATGTCCAGGGAGTTGTGGTCCATGCAAGAAAATACACATCGCAATCCGCATCGTTGAAAATGAATTCAGATTTTTCATTCCGGATGACCTTGAACTGGGCTACGATCGTTGTATCTTTTACAAGCTTGTAGCAACCCGGAAGGTTCAGTTCGTGCGAACTAAGGCCTGTTCCTGCAGCAGGAGAAAAAGGTTGTATGGTGTAGCCTTTGTAGAGCAACCCTTTTTTGTACATTTCCTTCAACAGCCACCAGAGGGTTTCGATGTACCGGTTGTCATATGTAATATAAGGATCGGACATATCGAGCCAGAATCCCATAATGTCTGTGAGGTTTTCCCAAAGGTCCGTGTATTTCATCACATCCTTGCGGCATGCATTGTTGTATTCTTCAACGCTGATCTTCACGCCAATGTCTTCTTTGGTGATGCCCATTGCTTTTTCTACGCCCAACTCAACCGGTAATCCGTGTGTATCCCAGCCTGCTTTTCTATCCACAACAAAACCTTGCAGGGTCTTATACCTGCAGAAAATATCTTTTATGGTTCGTGCCATCACATGATGAATGCCGGGAATACCGTTGGCTGAAGGAGGTCCTTCGTAAAACACAAATTCAGGATTGCCTTTGCGGGTAGTGATGCTTTTTTCAAAGGTTTTGTTCTTTTTCCAAAGGCCGAGTATATCTTTGTTTATCCGCGAAAGATCAAAATTTTTATATTCGGGAAATGTACTCATCACGCTCTTCTTTCTTGATTTACAATTTTACTTTTTGTACTTTTTAGTTGATGCAGTATGCAATAAATGCGGCATCTGTGCAGATAAAATCTTCTGAATATATTTTCCTACAATATCAAATTCAAGGTTCACAACAGTGCCCTTTTTTATACAATGGAAATTAGTGACATTGTATGTATAAGGGATAATGGCAACCTGGAACGAATTGTTTTTTGAATTGACCACCGTGAGGCTGACTCCATTGACAGAAACCGAGCCTTTTTCGACCGTTATATTGCCTTTTGATGTGTCATATTTAAATGTATAATACCAGCTTCCGTCGGCTTCTTCAACTTTTGTGCAAACAGCGGTCTGATCCACGTGTCCCTGAACTAAGTGTCCATCGAGCAGGCGGTCGAGCCGCATGCTGCGCTCAAGATTCACCTTGTCGCTGGTTTTTAAAAGACCAAGGTTCGATTTTATAAGGGTTTCCTGTATAGCTGTAACCGTATAATCCTTCGCTGTTTTTTTAACCACCGTGAGGCATACGCCATTGTGTGAAACGCTTTGATCTATCTTTAATTCTTTAACAAAAGAACATACCATTGTAATATGGACATTTCCCTTATCCTTTACAATTTTTTTAATCTTTGCGGTTTCTTCTACAATTCCTGAAAACATAATATTAAAAATTTATGATTTAGCATAAACAGAAATTTGCTGCCTGTTTACTTTCAATTTTTTTCACTTTGCAATAAAAGATTGCGAATATAAAATTATTTTATTCAATTGCAAAAAGTAGTTATTCACATGAATTAACAGGATGGAAATTATTTTACCAGCTTAAGTAAAAACCGCTGATACCAATTAAAAAACCGACAAAAAGTTTAACGGCCTTAAGGAGCAAAAAACTTTTTTTAGATTCTGCGAGAAGCGGCAATGCCCCATGGCCGTCCTGTACAACAGAGTTTGCAACAAGAATACTGAACGGGATGGAGCCGTTAACGAACATGAAAAAAAAGATAAGATGGGGGCCGGATTCAGGGATTATGCCAATCAGCAGGGCAATCAGCAAAACCATCAGGCGGTTTGTTTTAACCCAATCCTGAAGGTTTACACTGTCTAAAAAGAAATGAATTAAAAGTAGCGCCCCCAGTGTCCAAAGGAATATTTTCAGGAAATGTTTTTTAATGATATGCCCCCAGAGATGTTCTTCGAGAAAATGATCGGGCACAATGCAAACAATTAACAATGCAATGGATGCGCTTGCAACGGATGTGATCTTAATCCAATCAATCCCGCCTTTTGAAAAAACGCCGCTGTCTTCGGCAAACTGTCCTGAAAGTATGCCAAATAAAAATAATATTATGCCGAATAATAAGATGGCCCGCTGGAAAGATATCTTTTTAAAATGCAAAAAAATATTTTTACCACCGTAATGCTGGGTATCGTCTTCGCCATGATGCACAGCAAAATGAAACATGGTATCCGTAAGTTCAAATTTGTTTTTAAATAACAATTTAATTAATATGCCAGTAATGATCCCGGTAACGAGAAGAACGCAAGCCAGCTTAAAGGCTATGTCCGGCCTTTGTGAAAACATGATGAGCGCTTCGTCGCCAAAGGTCGCCGTCAGGGCTGTTACTAAAGAACCAAAATTCAAAATATTATGCGTAAAGAGCGAGACGACGGCATAGGATCCGAGGCATCCGGGAGTAACTCCAATGAGGCAGGCAAAGAGCAACTGAACGATCCATGATTTTTTTAAGAAATTACTCCAGTTCCCTTTCGACCGCACATTGATATACTCAATGATCAGCATGATCACCATAACAAAGCAGGCGATGATGATCGTATCTTTCAGAATATCTGCAAACATCATTCAGTTATTTGCAATAAGGGGCAGAAAAATTATAGACAGGATTGCTTATTCAACTCTTGAAACGGTGTGATACTCATAATAGAAAAGTTCTGTAAATCAATAATAAAATTATCTCTTGTATATAAGAGATTAGTTATTACTTGATTTATAGAATCAACTTCTTTAATCAACTCATTAGTAGAATCGACTTTCTTTTGTAATTCTTCAATTTCGTTGATTTTTTCTCTTGTTTCTTTTATTTCATTTTTAGAGTCCATCGTTTTATATCATTTAACGGTTTTGTTGCGGATTTAGTTTATTTATTAATTGTAAAACTCCAACCAAATCAGAAATTGTCCTATTATTTTTAGAAACCTGCCATATAGTTTGCCATTCCTGTCCATCACTCGGTAAAATTTCAACGTTATTATCTCCAAAAATTTTTTTTGCTTCTTTACAATTGATAACTCTTGAATGGTGGGTATAACCCGTTGCAAATTTTTCAACAATTGTGTTTACTTCTGTTTTTTTAGTGTGATCGAACATTCTCAAATGTAATAATTCTGTTTGATATTCTTGTGCTATTTTTAGAGTGCTTTCATATTGACCCAAAACTAAAGGATTAATACGACTTGTAAGAATAGTTGCAAGTTCCAATCCTTTTTTATCATCCTCTTTAAGGTAGCTTTTTATTAATTCTAAAGTTGATTGAACTGCTTTAGCAGAAATATATTGCCCGTCGCCTTGAAGAATCTGTGGATCTAGTGGACCTAATTCTGACATCTCCCCCATAATAATTTTATTGCCTCCACAAACCAATAATGTTGCAGCACTTTTTGCAAATCTTGGAATAATATATTTTAACAGTCCCGCTAAAATTTGAATGAATCAGTTTTGCAATGTGATAAGCAGCATCTACGTCTCCGCCACCTGATTCAATAATTACATTAATATCATTAGGATTTTGAAATGTTGTTCTTTCTTGTCTAAATTGGGGGCTATTAATTAAATCAAATACTAAGTCAACACTATTTCTAATTATTGGAGTTAATGAAAGTTGAATAGCAATACACTTACAACTCTGCTTATATTGCATTATCAATTGAAGATTTTGCAACTGAAGATTTTGAATTATATTGTTTAATATTTGCATATAAAAAAATATTGGAATACAAAGTTAATTATAAATTTCAGTATAGCAAAATAATAAAAATGCCCATTACAGTAAATAACAGGTTATAAGGTATTCGTGTTTTTGTTGTGAGTCTATAGTTGAATAAATTCTGATTGTATCGTTTTGCTGTGCTCAAATGTGGAACATCTACGATGTTCTTTTATAGCTAATTGCATGTTTTTACAATAATGTAACAGCTACGCTGTATTGCTCGTAGAGCATAAATTATTGTAACACAGCAAAACTACAATACAAATATACCTCGTAGAGGTTTCACTATTAATGAATTAAATAGCACAGCAATCCGTTATAATCAGAATAAATTCATTACATTATCCCTTCAGCCACTAAGTAACCATGCGCCGTTGCATAAATAATAGAACGGGTGGCGCCGGAACAATCGCCGATAAAATACAGGGAATTGAACTTATCGTTGTTCAGGTAATTTGAATAAAATTTGATTTCAGGAGCATACACAAGGTTATCAGTATTGGCAACACCGGGAACAACCGTATCAAGGGTTTCGATGAAATCAACAATGCTTTCGATAATCCTCCGGGGAAATGCAAGATTTATATCACCCAGGATATACCTGTCCGGTTCGAGCGTTGGCATTACGCGATACAGGTTTTTTGTGCGCTTGGAATTTTTAAAATGGCTGTAGGTTTGCAGTATCACCTTCCCGTTTCCTGCCAGCAGGTTGGATAGTTTTGCAATGTAAGAGCCATACCCGATAGGATCGTTGAACGGCTGTGTGAATTTAAGAGTAACTAATATCGCAAAATTAGTGTTACTGCTTTTTTCTTTCATTTTGGCATGGCCGTTCACCGTAGTGAAATCATCGTAGTTTTCTGTAACCACAAAGCCTGAAGGATTATTGCAAAATGTACGCACCACATACCCGGTCTTGCTTTTGTACCGGATTTTGAATTCATACATTTCACGGTTCAGTTCTTCAACAATATGATTGGGCAATTCATACCGTATGCCAAGATCCACTTTTGTATTATCTAAAATCAGTTCCGGATATTTTGTAATAATTGAGTTTACGAGTTTATGGCCGCTGCGGCCCACTCCGACCACCACTTTTTCGAATGTTTTCCCGTTACTGAGTTTAACTTTGCCGCCTGTTATTTCGACCCCGGTGATTTCCCGGTTGAAATGAAAATGTATGTTCTTATACGATTTGAAACTTTCATAAATATTGTATAGCACTTCTTTCAACTGGTCTGTGCCGATATGGTAAAAATCGGAAGTAACGGGCTGAAATCCTTTTTCATAAAACTTTTTATAATATCCGTCATGGGTGAACGATCTGCCTGTCTCAACATTTTTCCGGTTTGTATGATTGATGTAATAATCCACTAATTTTTTCTGGAGTAGTAAATCTATTTCAATATCGCCGCCCATTTCTTTTGATACAAACAGTTTACCATCTGCGCGGATGCCCGAAATGCTGGAGGAGTAGATATCTTTGCTTTTTTCAAAAACATGAATTTCAAAATCCGTATTTTTTATTCTTTCTATAAATCCTATGGCTGCTGCGCCAAAACCAATAACTGCAATTTGTTTTTTCATTATTTTAATGTATTAATCTTCTATCCTGAAAATCTTTCAGACATATCACAAATATAGTAAACATAGGGAATAAATGCAAAGCATCGGAGTAATTAGTATGCATTCTTTAAAACCACCATGAAACGCTGGTTACAAAGCCGGTTGTAACATTTCCTGTATTATAATCAAGTTCTGACCCAAACAAGCTATGGGGAATAGAAAAAATCACAAGAGTAATAACCGCTGCAATAATAACAAGGAATGGCCGCTCCTTCCGCATGTTAAAAATCACGGCAAGAAACCAGAAGATAAATGTGATCAGGGTTTTGTTATCAGTAAGGTCCCATCCAAACGGAACGCCCGTCCAGAGAGCGCCGAAAGCATATTTTTGAACAACCGGACCTAGTATCATCCCTCCGATAAGTAACGAAAGAAAGGTGATAATACCGAAAACCCGGAATCTGAAATTTTTCACTATGGCGAGCAGTCCGGACAAATTTGAGAGAAACATAACCATAAACATTAAAATAATATGCGGAAGTAAAAAATATTTTGGGACATCGCCTTTAAAACGGATTATAACAGGTTTATCCTTCGTCACATTCAAACTTTTTTCTCTATTAAAAACATGGAAATAATATTGCAGTTTTCCGGCAGGAGGTTGTACCGGAAGTTTTGCTGACAGGATATCTCCTTCCCGGTTGAATGTGATGGTATCAAAAGCTTCATCGGTGGGATATTTTTTGTAAATAAGGTTTGCCGATAATGTTAACTCTTTGCGTTCAATGGTGATCACACAATCGTCTGTTCCGCTATGGCTGCGCGGGCAAACCACAGAATAATTCTGTTCATTAAAAGTAAAATTAATATCTTTCTGATAAGTGGGTCCGGTCATCCTTTGATATACAAAACCTCCAGCAGTAAGGAGTATGGCGACAATCAAACAAAAAACAGTTTTTTTCTTCATGTTCAAGGTCTTTTAAAGCGGATATAAAAATACAATTTATTTTGAATGAAGAATTATTTTTCAATAAAACTTTATTCTTGGAATCATTTGAAATAAAGATTTATAGTGACCACAATTTCATTAAATATGTTAAATAACATAAATCAACTGTTCCTTTGATTATTACAAAAGTTATTCTCAAATTTGCATAATTTTGAAAAAACAAATCTGTAAAACTTACTACTATGGAAGAAAATAAAGGAAAAATGACGACACCGGACTATATCGCAAGAGAGGATAAATACGGCGCGCATAATTACCACCCACTGCCGGTTGTTCTTGAAAAAGGCGAAGGTGTGTTTCTCTGGGATGTTGAAGGTAAAAAATATTACGATTTTCTTTCGGCTTACTCTGCAGTTAACCAGGGACACTGTCACCCGAGGATCGTAAAAGCAATGACCGAACAGGCACAGAAACTTACGCTTACATCAAGGGCCTTTTACAATAATGCGCTTGGAGAATTTGAAGAATATGTTACCCGATATTTCGGATACGACAAGGTGCTTCCGATGAATACAGGCGCAGAGGCTGTTGAAACAGCGATCAAGCTTTGTCGCAAATGGGCGTATAAAGTGAAAGGAATTCGTTCTGGCGAAGCAAAGATCATTGTTTGCAGAAACAACTTCCATGGCCGTACCATTTCGATTGTTTCCATGTCTACCGATCCGGATGCTTACAGGGACTATGGCCCATATACTCCGGGTTTCATCACAATTCCTTATAACAGTCTTGAAGCGCTCGAAAAAGAATTAGTGCATCCTGACGACGATGTTGCCGGCTTCTTAGTTGAACCCATTCAGGGCGAAGCAGGCGTATTTGTTCCGGATGATGGTTTCATTAAAAAGGCCTATGAATTGTGCCGGTTTCACAGCGTATTGTTTATTGCCGATGAAGTGCAGACCGGTATTGCTCGTACAGGGAAAATGTTAGCCTGCGATCATGAAGAAGTGAAACCGGATATCCTGATTCTGGGCAAAGCCATTTCGGGTGGAATGATGCCGGTATCCTGCGTTCTTGCCAATGATGATATTATGCTCACCATAAAACCCGGCGAACATGGCTCCACATTCGGAGGAAATCCGCTTGCAGCCAAGATAGCGATCACGGCGCTCGATGTTATTAAAGATGAAAAATTAGAAGAGAATGCAGAAAAAATGGGTGTTATTTTCCGCGAAGAAGTGGGAAAGATCAAATCAGATATGATTGAGCTTGTTAGAGGGAAAGGCCTGCTCAATGCAGTGGTCATAAAACCGATGAACGGAAAAGAAGCATGGGATGTTTGCATGACTATGAAAGAAAACGGGATGCTTGCAAAACCCACTCACGAGCATATCATCCGCTTTGCGCCTCCGTTAGTCATCAATGAGCAGCAGATCCGCGAATGCGTGCTGATTTTTGAAAAGTCGCTCAGGGAATGTGTGCAATGAAATAGAAAAATCCCTTGCAGCAAACAAGGGATTTTTTATTGATACTTCCTACTCCCTACTCCCTACTCCCAACTTCATTCACAATATCTATTAATGAGAAATAAGTATTCTGCAGAAAGGTATTAAGTTCCGGTTTATCAAACCATTTTATATCAGTAATCCCTTCAATGGTCTGGGGTTTAGGCTGCCGCTTGCCGTTATAGAGCATTTCGAACCAGTATGTTTTTTTTAAAATAAATATTCCCTTTTCGTGATACGTATGGTATGTCGGATTCAATGTGTCCAGAATAACAAGCTTCTCCTGCTCTAATCTGCATTCTTCAGAAACTTCCCTTACCGCAGCCGCCTTATAATTTTCATTTTGTTCGACCTTGCCTTTTGGAAAATCCCATTTGCCGAATCTTTTAATGCCCAGTATCCGTCCGTTTTCATTTCTTACCAATCCGCCGGCAGCTTTAATGATATGAAAACAGGATTTAAAATGGCGTTTCAGTTTTTTCAGGTCGTCAGAATAAATATAAATTTTATCAACTGCTTTTTTTTCGGTGAAATCTTTAATGGTTTCAAACAGCTTTTTCTTATCTTTATGCCGGTAAATAATACTTTGTTCCCGGTTGTTGTCTACAGATAATTTATCGGTGAGACAGATTACCCGGTCGTTAAAAAAAATTTTATACATATATGAATACCGTTGAAAAAAAAACCGCTCAATACCTGTTGCAAATTAATGCAATAAAATTGCAACCAGCAAAACCTTTTCGCTGGGCATCGGGATGGAATTCTCCAATCTATTGCGATAACCGGAAAACGCTATCGTTTCCTGAAGTCAGAAATTTTATCAGGCAATCTTTTGTGGAAATTGTCAAAGAATATTTTCCGGATGCTGATGTTATAGCCGGTGTGGCAACGGGAGCTATTGCACACGGAGCGCTGGTGGCACAGGAACTGAACCTCCCTTTTGTGTATGTGCGTTCTGCTCCAAAAGGGCATGGCCTCGAAAATCTTGTCGAGGGTGTTGTAAAAAAAGGACAAAAAGCCGTGGTGATCGAAGACCTGATCTCTACAGGCAGCAGCAGCCTGAAAGCTGTTGCAGCGCTCCGCCACGAAGGCTGCGAAGTGTTAGGTATGGCCGCAATTTTCAATTATAATTTCAACCTTGCACAGGAGAATTTTGAAAAGGCAACATGCAAATTATACACCCTGAGCAATTACAATGTACTTATTGATTTAGCCCTTGAATCCGGATATATACGGGAAGAAGAAATGGCAACACTGAAGAAGTGGAGAGAAGAACCCGATACCTGGGGGCAGCATTAATTGGTCTTGTAACCGTGCCCGCATCAAATAGTCTTTGAATGAGTTCATCGTTAATAGTTATTCGTTAACCGGAGATAGGAAAAATATTTAGCAGCTTGGGAAAAATATTTCAAATTTTAAATTTCAAAAGGGAAAAGCCAAAATGCTTTATGTGGCTAAGTTCTAATATTCACAGCATTTTTTTTAAATGCCCTATATAATTTGTATGCATCCGGCGAATCAAGGATAGCAGTGAACCATGTTTTTAATTTTTCTTCGGCAACCTTAAGGTCTCTTTGATACATAAACCAATT
>JACREX010000125.1 GCA_016212695.1 Bacteroidia bacterium | reverse complement strand
TTATGATTTTTTTCATTATTTTATGATTTTTTAAACATTAGATTTATTTTAAATCAAAATCAGGAATTTTAATAAAATTATATTTTCACGGTAACAGTCCATCCTTTGTTTACAAGGTTTTGTTTTGCCGCCTGCCCCGCTGCAGACGGAACAGCATTGTTGCCGCTTAAATTCACTATACCGCTTGTCCATCCCGTTGCATCCAAATCAATCAGTATCTGGTCTGCCTGCGACTGAGACATCATATTGTTGATCATTGATATTTTAACATTACTATTATTAGCCGTGAATTTTGAAAAATCAATAGTTCGGACATTTGTGTTACTTATATTAATATCTGTATAAACAGTATTGGAAACAGGAAAAATAATATTAGTAAGGTTCCAGTTGTTGTAACACCAAACATTGCCGCCTAATTTCGATAAACCGCTTAAATCAAGCATCCCTGTGAGATTGCATTGTCTTATGTCTAACTGGCTTATAGTCTCATTGCTATTGGGAAACATTACAGAGGTCAGATTTGGGTTGTAAGCTAAGCATATATAATTGGATAACCGCGTCAATCCCTGCAGATTCTGAGTACCTGTGAGATTGCAATTATTCATTGCCAGAGAAGTTATAAGTTGATTGGTTGCCGGGAAAATAACATTCGTCAGGTTATAATTCAGATTGCAAGAGAATGCCCCTCCAAAATTAGACATGCCGCTAATATCCAGAACACCTGTCAGGCCACACTGTCCTACATGAAAATATACTACTGCCGTATTGCTTTGGGGCAATAAGATTTGAGTTAAATTCGGATTATTATACATCCTTATTCTTCCCCCTAATTTTGATAACATACTTAAATCCAAAACGCCGGTGAGGTTACAATATTCCAATAATAAATCGGAGAAAACCTGAGTATCGGCAGGTAAAATAATATTAGTCAGGTTCGGGTTGTATCCTAAACCTATATAGTATAACTTTGGTAATTTCTGCAAATCCAATACCCCTGTTATATTACAATAAGAAGAATAGATAACAGCTATATTTTGATTTACAGAAGGAAAAATTATATTAGTAAGATTATTATTCTGAGTACAAAAAAATGAAGTTCCCAGGTTTGTCATTCCGCTCACATCTAAAACGCCGGTGAGATTACACCTGCTTGCATAGAAATAATTAACATACGCATTGCTTTGAGGGAATAAAATTGTAGTTAATTTATGGTTATAATCAAGGTAAATAGTCCCGCCGAGTTGCGAAAGGCCTCTTAAATCCAATGTGTCTGTGAGATCACAATTATTTGCAATGAATTGGTTTATTGCTTCATTGCTGTTTGGAAGCAACACTTTGGTAAGGTTTGGATTATTGGGGAAATAAATATACCACAGCCTTTTTAAACCTCGTAAATCTAATGTTCCTGTGAGATTGCAATCAGACAGGTAAATTAAAAAATATTGATTTGTAGTTGGAAAAAATATGTTGGTCAACCCGGGATTAGACTGACAATAAAAATTACCGCCTAAATAAGATAATTTTTTAAGGTTTAATGTTCCGGTAATATTTTGAGAAGAAAAATTGGCGGTAGTGATTTTGTTAAAATTACCAATTTGAAGTTTAACGGCTTTTTCAGCGGCATCAGGAAAATTATAATTCAGGCTATTGCCGGCAATAGCGGTTGTTCCGGCAATTTCCCAACGCGCCCTTCCGGAAGATGTGGTTACTGAGGGATTAAACAAACCGTTTTTGTCGGTTTTTATTACAATACTTTCTTCATTAAAGATAAAATCCGGCGGCTGTCCCTGAATAACAAAAGGCAGGGCTAACAAAAAAAAACATAATAATTTTCTCATAAAAAAATTAAATTCCAAATTTCAAACTAATTCGCATCATACGCTGCGCTCCAAATCAGAGTATTGCCCATTTTTTTAAATGTAACCACATCAACGGCGCCGGGGTTTGAGGTGAGAATAATATTACCTCCGCCGCCGCCCAGCACAATGCTTCCGGCAGGCAGAGCGATTTTATGATTCCCCGTCCCATCCTGGATGATAACCAAGAAGCCGCCGTCGCCATCGGCAACATTAGTAATATCAAGCGTTCTGTTTCCGCTCAGAGTTACTTTTGCATTGTAGCCCGCGCTGTAGTCCCAGTTGACCGTAGCCGCATCCTGCAGTGTCTGGAATGCTTTATTGCCGGCGAGGCTGCCGGCCGAAACAGGTTGCCACTGCGCTCCGGAGTAATACCAGAACCTGTGGTCTGTGATGTTATACACCATCAGTCCTTCTGCAGGGCTTTGAATAACCGTGTGGTCAGCCATCCTGGGAATTAAGAGCCCTTTGTTTGCAGATTCCACTTCGAGCATGGCGGAACTGTGCGGGTTTTCGCTACCTGCGCCTATTTTAACGCCCTGCTGCGCTTTTGATCCCTGCCATAAAAAGCATAAAACAGCAATCAATGAAATAATGATTTTGGTTTTCATAATATTTATAGGTTTTAGATTAAATTAATTGACCTTTATATAAAAATATAATAAAATAACCGGATATCTAAAATTATCGGAAAAATGTTTTCAACAAAGGGAAAAAAATAAAAACGCCGGAGATTTCCGGCGTCTTTAAAGCGGAAATTTATTCCATGATATCCTTTTTCATGTTGATTCTTTTTTGCGTGTTGTCTGCATCATAGTCTAAGAGCAGGTCGCCGTTATCTTTGAAAATCTTGATGAAGTTGAGATCATATTTAATAATGCCTTTGTTAAAGGAAATGCCGTTCAGTACATTAATCCTTGAATTACCATCTTCATAAGTTACAAATTTTACTTTTGAATTATTTTCAATCTTAAGCGTGCTTATGGTTACTGCATCGCTGGTACCTGTATTGATGGATACGATACCGCTTGAGTTTTTAATCAATGTCATTTCCCCTAAGTTCTTATACACTTTCGGCGAAGCATTTTTGAAATCAGGACTTGATTTATCAATAGCTTCCTGGATGGCTTTCCCTTCAACTTTTGCCCCGGCCAGCCGGATGGACTGGATGAAAGCGAAAAGTCCGGCGACTTCGGGGCTGTAATTGCTTTCGAGAAGTTTGGAACTTGTCATTCTCCAGCTTTCTGCAAAATCAACTGCTGCCGCAGTGTTTGTTACAGTAGCATCCTTTGAGGTGGGTACCATAGATAACGCTGTGGAGAAAGATCCGGTAACATTGGCTGTTCCGGTAGAATCAATAATAATACCGTATTTGTCGAAATATTCTGTTTCGTTAAAGAATTTTTTTGTAAGCAGTTTACCCTGGCTGTTGAATCTAGCCATATAAATTTTACTGGGGAGCAAATCGCTTATCGTATCGAAGCCTACTTTACTTGCCCAGAGAAGTTGTCCGTTTTTATCATATTTTGAAACGAATACATCGGGCTTTCCGCTCGATTTTAACGTTTTCTGATCGAATGAAACAGCATTATCAAACGATCCGGTTATAATTGCATTCCCCGATTTATCAAGCGCAATGCCATACGCTATTTCATTGCCTTTTCCCTGCGCCTGTTTTGCCCATAGAAAGTTGCTTTTTTTATCGAGTTTGGCAATGAAAATATCCTTGGTTTCTTTTCCTGTGGTAAGTTTGAAATTCCCGAATTTGGCTTCACCGGAGAAATAACCGGTAACATAGCTGTTCCCGTTGTCGTCAAATACGATATCCTGCCCGTTGTCGCCGCGGTTTCCGCCGCTGGCATATAATTTTTCCCAAACCTGGCGTTTCAATTGTTCTTTATTTTGTAAATTATCTATCTCGACTATGGTCGGTTTCACGCTCATATACATGGGCATGGTCATTCCGGCAGGAGCATTGATATACGTGGGGTCGGCAATCACATATTTTTTATCTTTATATGCATAAGAATCTCCTTCTACAGCATCTTTGAAATTGACGGCGCAGGCCACATGATCCGGAAAATTCAGGCCGATAACATCCTGGCCCAGCAATTCTTTTACAAGGAAACTTAAGAATATGGAACGGTCTTCGCAATCGCAGAAAGGATAATGCAGCGTCTCTTCGGGAAAGTTGAATTTTTCTTTTGAAAATTGTTCCTGATCTGTTTTGTATTCAAAACCAAGCTGAATAAACGCCAATAAGATATTAATTGCATCAAGTTGCGATTTCCCTTGTATAATAGGTTTCAGGTTTTCAACCAGCGATTCTTTGGCAATCCTGGAAATGGAACCGTTAAAATAAACTCCCAATTCGCATTGCGGATAGTCGTTATAAAAATCTATCAGGTCTCTGTTGTATTTGAATTTAAGTTTATATTCTTTCCCTTCGTATTTGAAATTTACATTTCTTTCTGCGGTTTTATTACCGAGATTGGCAGGATTTGTAAGGTTCAGGTCAATAATCAACCGGGCATCCGGAAAATCTTTTTTATAGGTGTAAATCTGTTCCCCTTTCAAATCCGGAACATAATAGGCCAGCCCGTTAAACGTAAAATAGGGCATTGCATACATGGTGGAGTTTGAGGGAAGCATAAGATACACATTATTATCTGTATAACCAATCTTCACTTTATAACTTGATTTTATCATCAGAAACCAGGTGAGGAGCGAGGTGGCATTTTTTGATGACTGGGCAATCTCTCCGGCAGTTTTCTTAACTAAGAGATAGTAACCCCAGTCGTTGAGATTCATTTCTGTTTTATATTTTAAAAGCTGGTCGAGCAACGGAAAATATTTTGCTTTGCAGGCTTCGTCCCAGTAGCCGCTGATACTCTTTTCGTTGATGCTGCCGGATACCTGCTGCGAAAGGTTTTGGTCGTACTCTATTCGTACATTTGCGCCGTAAAAGCTGAAGCTAACAGTGTTTGCCGGGAAATTTTTTTCATTCAGCGCCTGTTCATCCGGAAGAACAGGAATGCCCAGCGTTTGATTCTGCCGGGGCGCCATGTCAACTTCTGTTTTGGATACTGTAAAAGTTTTCACATCTTTTTTGGGAATTTTCGGATCAAACGTAGGCATCGCCACCGGCCCGGGAATCGGCGCCTGTTTTTGCCCTTTTAATACGGCAAATGCATCCCATTGGCCTTTCAGATAATTGGAAAATTCATGGTCGGCCTGTTTAATGTAGTTATCAAATGCTTCCCTCTCTTTTTTGATGAAGTCTTCGTAGTCGGTCTGCATCTGTTTCATTTCCTTCTCCTGCTGCTCCTGCATTTTTTTCAGTTCTTCTTCATAGGTCTGAGCTTTGGCAAATGCTGCAAATCCAAAGATACATACTGTTAAAACAGCGATAATTCTTACATACTTTTTCATAGTTATAACTTTAATATTGAGGTAACAAATTTATAATATTTTTTTAGTTATTTTTATTTTTACAAGAATCGAACCAAAAAAATATTTTATAGCCAATACGTATAAAAACACATGTTTTTTAAAGAAATTTCAGAATTTATTACGTATCCTTGTATAAACTCTTTTGATATTCCTGATCTGCACAGATTGATTTAATATTATATTGATAAAAAGATGGAGAACGAAAAAAAATACGTAGACATTAGTTTTCTTAAAAACCTTACCGGGGGAGATAATGTCGTAATCAGCGAGGTGATCAATCTTTTTAAAATGGAAGTTCCAAGGTATATTCAAGAGTTAAATACAGCATTGAATAATAAAAACTGGGACGAACTGGCTGCTGTAGCCCATAAAGCAAAATCTTCTTTTGCCCTGATGGGAATTAATGATGTGGTTACTGATTTAAAAAAACTTGAAACGCTGTCTAAAGATGAAAAAAATACAGATTCCATTTCAGATATTGTGAAAAATGTAGAGGCAATTTATCTTAGTTCTGTGAAGGAACTTGAAGATCAGATGGGGCAAAACTAAGCCCTTATCATTTCAGATAATCATCAAAATACCGGGTAACTTTTTCCATCAGGTGGATCCTGTCGGGGCCGCCTACATTATGTTCATGAGTAGGATAAAGAAAATAATCTACCTGAACCCTGTTTTTTATACATTCTTCGATGAATGACAGGCTGTGCTGTAAAACCACCGTATTATCAATGTACCCATGGATGATGAGCAGTTTCCCTTTCAGGTCTTTTGCAGAATTCAGCAGCGAAGTTTTAAAGTATCCTTCCTGATTTTCGTCCGGAGTGTCCATGTAGCGTTCGCCATACATCACTTCATAAAATTTCCAGTCTGTTACCGGGCCTCCGGCAACGCCGACCTTGAATACATTGTTATAATGCGTCATCAGCGTAGCGGTCATAAAACCGCCGTAACTCCAGCCGTGAACGCCGATGCGGTTCATATCAACGTAACCAAGGCCTTTCAGGTATTCCACGCCTTTCATTTGGTCTGCGCTTTCGGCAACGCCTGAATTCCTGTGGATGATGCTTTCGAATTCAAATCCCCTGTTTGCAGAGCCCCTGTTATCAACAATCAGCATCACATACCCTTTCTGCGCCATATAGTATTGCCAGAGGCTTACGCCTCCGAGCCAACTGTTGTGAATTTGCTGGTCGTGCGGTCCGCCATACACATAAATAATAGCGGGATATTTTTTACCCGGATCAAAATTTACAGGTTTGATCAACATGCAATACAGGTCTGTTTTATTGTCTGCCGCTTTTATGGTGGAAATGCTCATATCTCCCAGTTTGTAGTCCTTCAGGGGATTTTTTGAAGCGAGCAGGCTGGCTGTGACTTTTCCGTCAGCGGATATGATGTTTACAATTTTGGGAATTTTCGTGCTTGAATAGGAATCTATAAGATATTTCCCGGATGAGCAAACCTTGGAGGTATGCGTACCTTCTTCTTTTGTGATTTTAAAAATAAGGCCGGAATTTATGCCTGCTTTGTAGGTTTGTCTTTCGGTTGGGTTTGCCGCAGTGGATGAATAATAAACAAATTCTTCTTTTTCATCCGTTCCTATAATATCTGTTACCACCCATTCACCTTTTGTAATCTGCCTGATAAACTTTCCCTCGGTATCATAAAGATAGATGTGATTATAGCCGTCACGCTGGCTTTGCCAGAGGAACTGGTTGGGTTTCGTCTTGAGAAAAATAGCAGGTTCCAAGGGTTCAACATACCGGTCGTTTTTTTCTTCGAAAAGCGTTTTAACAAAATTTCCTGAAGCGATATCGTATTGGTTAAATTTCATGTGATTCTGCTCCCTGTTCAGAACAGCGATATAAACAGATTTTTCATCCGGGCCCCAGGTAATGTTTGTGAGATATTGTTCTTTGGGTTCCCCCGTATTCACGAAGGCGGTCTGGCCGGTTGCAACATTGTAAATGCCTAAGGTAACTTCATGGCTCTTCATCCCGGCCATCGGATATTTAATGCTTTTCAACCCGGCCACTCTTTTTGTAATATCCACAAGCGGATAATCTGAAACCATGGATTCATCCATCCTGTAGAAGGCCAGATAATTTCCTTTCGGCGACCAGAACGTGCCTTTATTTATGCCCCATTCATTGCGGTGAACCGCTTTCCCGTTCACGATTCCTTTGTTATCGTCTTTTGTGATCTGTGATACTTTTCCCGTTTTATCAATGATAAAAAGATTGTTTTCAATGGTGTAAGCGATTTTGTCTCCGGAAACATCAATGTTCTCAGCGCTTTTATCATATTCAATATTCAATTCAAGTTTTTTCGATTTCAGGTTGTAGCTGACCAACCGGTTAGAAATATAAAATTGCATCGTGTTATCAGAAATCCATTGAAAAGATGGGAATGCTTTTATTTCATTCACTCCTTCTTTTTTTAATGTAGCATTCAGGTCGTCAATTTTTAAGATATCTTCCGTTTTGTCAGACTTTGCATTTCCCTGTTTAAGGATATTATCTTTTACAAAAGTATAGTTTTCCGTAGCGCCTCTCCACTGGAGTTTCTGAACATAATCCGGATATAAGTAAGAAAACTGTCCTGTAACGGCATCTTCGAGTGTCAGTTCTTTGTCTTGTGAGATTGCCGGAATGCCTGTGAAAACAATAAATAAAACGAACAGGAAAAATTTTATCTTTTTCATTATTTTTTTTGAAAATCAATGTTCGATACAATAAATTTATATAAAAGAATTCACACAAAAAAATAAGCATAACCGAAGATATCTCAAACCCGCGGCAGGCGGGTTTATGACATGACCTAAACAAACGGTTGTTTCTTTGCGGAGTTCTGTTATATTTTTTCAACTTTTACAGCGGCGCCATAGGCCAGCACTTCTGCCACGCCGGCCATTACTTCGTTGGCGTCATAGCGCATGGATACGATGGCATTGGCTCCCATTTCTTCGGCATGTCTTATCATTTGTTCATAGGCCTCCTGCCGTGTCTTTTCGCAGAGTTCCTGATAAATACTGATGTTACCGCCAAAAAGCGTCTGAAACCCGCCTGCAATATTTCCGAGAAGGCTCCTTGAGCGGACGGTGATACCTCTTACTAATCCGAAGTTTGCAATGATCTTGTATCCCGGAATTTCAAGCGCTGTTGTGATTAATGATTTGTCCATAAATATTTGTTTTAAAGATTACTGATTGCAAAAATAATACACTAATTCGAATTATACATAAAACGGGATAAAATACCAGGGCAAACGCATAAAGAAAATGTTCTTCTTAAACAGGTCGCCTCTCTGAGGCTTTGTTTATCGGGTGACCATTATTGCTATAAGCAGAACGTCCCTATTTGGACTATAAATATAATAAAAAATCCGTTAGGATTGACCTGTTTATAGAAAAAATTGTAATTAATTGTATTTTAGCTCCACCTGCCTGCCGGCAGGCAGGTCGGAGCGTCCTGTTTAATTTTAAAAATCTTCATGCGTTTGC
>JACREX010000110.1 GCA_016212695.1 Bacteroidia bacterium | reverse complement strand
TGCCATCCAGTCGTCGGAACTGTTCTAATATTTCGGAATGTTGTTTCATTCCGCAAATATAATAATTTGCTGTTTAAATTAGAACTTAGCCGTTTTGGGCTAAAGCCCTTCTCTACTGTTTTTTCACTTACCCCAGCCTTAAGGCTGGGGTTATTCAAATACAAGCATTATTCGGACTTTAGTCCAATATATGAATAATTCAGGTTAATATTGTTGTCAATGAACAGGTAAATTTAAATTTATTTTCAGCATTTTAAAATTTACTATTAATACGTTCATCTTAAAGAAATGTTTAATGATTAAGGGGGATAAAAGAAGGATTTTTCAATATTTCAGCAAATAATTTTTAAAATCCACTTAAAGTATTGAAGACAGGTGATAAAATTTTAATAAAATGATGTTTTTTGCCATAGTTCTTTATCGGATTTATTTACTTTTGTTTATATAAATATGATTTTACCCTGAATATAAAATTGACAAAGAAAAAAGCAATTATTATTTCTGTAACGGTTGTTCTGGCAGTAGTCGCAGCCATAACCTGTTTTTTTATCTTCAGGCCAAAAGTCATTGAAACCTCCAATGTTCCGTTCCTCAAAAGCAATTCACGATGGGTTGATTCCCTGCTTCAGAAGATGACTCTTGATGAAAAAATCGGAGCTATCTTCATATTCGATGCGGGAAAAATAAATAAAGAAAACAGTTCAGAACTTAAAAATTCTGTTAAAAAATTGCATCTCTGCGGAATTATTTTTCAGGCAGATTCATTACAACAATATATAAATGCAGTGAATGAACTGCAGAAACAATCAAAGATTCCTTTATTGATAGGTTCGAAAACCCGGTATGGTTTTCCCGATTTTATTCAGGATATTTATCCGCTCTCAGAAAATTTTCCCTTCGAAGTTGTTGCAGACGACAGCCTGATTGCAGAGTATGCAAGAGCCATTTCAAAACTCAACAAAGTGTCTGGTTTGAATTTTTTATTATTTCAGGGATATAACGGAAAACATTTTCTTTCGCAGGATTCTGCATGGTTCGGATATCTGGCAAATAAATACAGTTTAGTCATGCAGGTTATACAGAATTATACTATTATTCCCTGTATGGGCAGTTTTCAATGTACCGGCGATACCAACATTCAGAAAGCAATTATTTCTGTTTACCGAAAGCATATTAAGGAAGGCATTTCGGGTTTGGTATTATCAGACGATTGTGATATAAGACAAAGAAAAAATTTGATGGCACAAAGCGTCTATATAAGGAATAATCTGCATTTTGACGGATTAATGGTTCGTACTATTAATTCTTTACAAAATAATTTTGAAGAGGAAGTCATTAAGGAATTCAATAAAGAAACAGACTTAATTTTAACGGATGGCAATATTGAAAAGATTATTAAAAAAATTAAAACGCTTATTGAAAAAAAAGAAATTGATATTAATAAAATAAATCTGAAAGTAAGGAAAACGCTGCTCGCAAAATCATGGATGCATCTTGAAAAATTCAAACCGCTTATCGCAGATTCTGTAATTGCAGTAACCGGATCTGTAAGGTATAAAGGCCTTGCAAGCCGCCTGCAAAACGCATCCCTCGTCCTTGTTAAGAATGATTTTCATAAAATCCCGGTGTTCGATATAAGCCAGCCCTTTACAATATATTATTCCAATGATACTTCTTTCAGCAGTTTTTTCAGGCAGTTTAAGTTTTATGCAGATTATGAAAAGGCGCCGTTGTTTTTCGATGAAATGAAAAAAATAAAAGGGGTTTCTATATTTTTGATAGATAGCCTTCCTGAAAAGGATATAATAAAACTTACAGTGGAGATGAATAAAATTGCAGATAAAACCAATGTTGCCGTTATTCATTTCGGGCCGCAGGGAAACCTGAAGTATTTTGATGATTTTGCAACCCTTATACAAGTATATGGAAAAAGTCCGGAAATCCAATCAAGAGCCGTTCAATTATTGTTTGGCGGAATTACTGCAAAAGGAAAACTCCCGTTAACCATTTCTCCAAAGCTGAAATACGGAACAGGAATCACAAACATGCCCGTAACCCGCCTTGCATATACGATCCCCGAAGAAGCCGGGATTGATTCCGAAATGCTGGATGAAATCGGGAATATAGCTAATGAAGGTATTTCAGGACACGCCATGCCAGGATGCCAGGTTTTGCTCATTAAAGACGGAAAGGTGGTCTACAACAGAAGTTTCGGAAATCATACATATGAACATGCAGAACCCGTGCAGTGGAACGACCTGTACGACTTGGCTTCTGTTACCAAAGTGGCTGCGACAACCCTTGCCGCCATGAAAATGTATGACATGAAAAAATTATCACTCGATAAAAAGATCGGGAAATATTTTAAAGATACAAGCATAAACTATACAAGGATCAAACCGGATACGGCAATATTTATAGATACATTCAGCGTGAACGAGATCAAAAAAAACATAAAGATTATCAAGGACAAAGACACGGTTTATATCAACGATTCAATACTGGTAGCTTATGACACGGTGATCATGAAAGTAACACCCAAATTAAATATTTTTCAGACCGCCATTAAAGACCTGATGATTCATAAATCGGGACTGCCTCCCAGTATGCCTGTTCTCCGCTATATACAATACCGGAAAGATAAAATCTTTTTTAATGAAACACCGCTTGCTTCGAGAAAGGACACTTTTGAATATTTGTTCAACAAATTTTACAGCAAGAAGAGGATTAAGGATTCGGCGGAGGTTCAGATTGCCGATGGTTTCTACCTGAGAAAAGAATATGCGGATACATTATGGAATGATATCAAGCAGATCAAAGTGTATTCGAAATTAGTATATATGTACAGCGATGTGAACATGAACTTAGTGCAGAAAACTATTGATACCATCAATGGTTTCGGGATCGACGAATATATGGATATAAATTTTTATAAACCGATGGGCCTGCGTTATACCTGTTATAAACCGCGTGATAAGTTTGATAAAGACCATATCGTTCCGACAGCAGAAGATAAATTCTGGAGAGAACAACTGCTGCACGGTTATGTGCATGACCCCGCGGCAGCCATGCTGGGCGGCGTTGCAGGAAATGCCGGGCTTTTCTCAAGCGCTAATGATATCGGCATTATTTTCCAGATGTTGCTGAACAAAGGCGTGTATGGCGGGATGCGATTTATTGATACGGCAACCGTAAAAATGTTCACTTCGCGCCAGCCGGATTCTTACAGAGGCTTGGGCTTTGATATGGCCTCGCCTGCCGGCATTAATGCCGAGGATGCGCCCTCATCCACGTTTGGGCATACGGGATTCACCGGCACATGCGTGTGGGCTGACCCTGATAATAAAATCATTTATGTATTTCTTTCCAACCGCGTTAATCCCAGCGAAAAAAATTACAGGCTTCACGGGATGCAGATACGGCAACGGATTCACCAGATAATTTACGATGCGGTGAAAAACAGTAGGTAAAAAAGTAAAGCCGGATAAAATCCGGCTCTACCTTCATTAACCTCAACACTGAACACTAAGCAGAAAGTAAAATTTTCACTTTTTCAGCAATGAGTTTGTTATCAGTTTTTCCGGCAAGCTGTCTATAGGCTGCACCCATCACCTTGCCCATGTCTCTGGGGGATGTTGCACCGACTTCGGATATTATTTTTTTTATGATATCTGTTACCTGTTCATCGCTTAACCGGCTGGGCAGATAGGATTCTATAACGGTAGCTTCGAAATCTTCCTGCTGAAACAAATCCATTCTTCCCTGCTGCTTGTATATCTCAGCCGATTCCCTGCGCTGCTTAACAAGTTTCTGTAAGATTTTCAGTTCCATTTCTTCAGAAATTTCAACATTGCTTCCGGATGTTTTTACTAATATCAGTTCAGCTTTCACTGCCCGCAACGCAAGCAACTTCGGCTGTTCTTTTGCCAGCATGGCGGCCTTTATATCATTATTGATCTTTTCCGTTAAGTTCATAATTTATTTGTTTTTTTATTATTGTTTAAATCCTGTACAATTCATTTCCAAATTACCATCAATCGGGTTTATCATGCAAAAACGAATTATTCTCCCTCAACTGGATGTTGTTGTTTTCGTCCGGAGACAAAGTGTATCTTGATAAAATTTTCTCTGCTGAGGAATTTTCGCTATTTTTTTTTTCACCCTTTTTTGCGTTTTCTTCCAATCGTTTGTAAGCGGGCTCATTTTCAAATTTATCAACATTTGCCTCATTGAGGTTGCTGAGCGCTTTCAGCTTTTCATATTTTTCTTTAATGGTTTTTGCCTCCTCAACAATCGTCATTTGTCTGCTTTCGTGTCCCTCCTGTTTATCTTTGGAAATAGGCTTTACCCTGAATTCCGTAACATCCGTGAATTCCAATGTGGGCTGAACAATTTCAGATGGTTTTTGTTCGGGTTCCTCTTTTGCATTTTCAGTCTCATCATTTATTACGGGAAGTTCCAAATCTTCCGGAAGAAGCGGTTCGCTTTCTGCTTCCTGTTTTGGTTCCAGGTCAATTTTCACAGGTTCTTTCATCTCATAGGTTGATAATTCGGGAATGCTGTTTGAACTGAATCCCGTGGCGATAATCGTTACATTCACTTTAGTCCCAAGCTGGGAATCCGTACCGTTCCCCCAGATGATATTAGCATCCGTGCCAACGGCCCGAAGCACATAATCCGTGATCTCACCCACTTCGTCCATGGTGATTTCTTCGCTGCCCGAGGTAATATTGAGTAATATATTCTTGGCTCCCCGGATGTCATTATTGTTCAGTAAAGGCGAGTTCAGCGCTTCTTTGATTGCATCGGACGCCCTGTTTTCTCCGTCAGCCGAAGCAGATCCCATGATAGCAACGCCGCTATTTTTCATAACAGTTTTTACATCTTCGAAGTCAACGTTAACATAACCGTGTACCGTGATGATTTCTGCAATTCCTTTGGCAGCAATGGTAAGAACATTATCTGCTTTTTTAAATGCTTCGGAAAGCTTCAGGTTGCCGTATATCTCGCGAAGTTTTTCATTGTTGATCACGAGCAGGGAATCAACAAAGTCCTTCATTTCTGAAATACCCTCAATAGCCTGGCCGATTCGCAACGGTCCTTCGAATTTAAAAGGAATCGTCACAATGCCTACCGTCAGAATCCCTTTTTCTTTTGCCGCTTTGGCAATAATAGGCGCAGCGCCTGTTCCTGTGCCGCCGCCCATACCGGCAGTGATAAAAACCATTTTGGTATGTTCTCCGATGGTTTTCATGATTTCATCAAGGCTTTCTTTAGCAGCTTCTCTACCTTGCTCGGGTTTGTTACCTGCACCGCGGCCCTCGGTCAATGTAGCGCCAAGCTGTATTCTTGTTGGAACCGGACCCTTTTTTAATGCCTGGGCATCGGTGTTGCAAATCACGAAATTCACATCCTTGATACCCAGTTCATACATATAATTAACAGCATTACTGCCGCCTCCGCCAACTCCAATTACCTTGATTATTGAAGTCTCATCCTGCGGTATATCAAAACTTATTATTTCTTCTGACATGGCGTTTATTTTTATTATTTAACTGATGTTTTATGTTATTTAATTGGAATTTAATGTTCTTCCATTTTTCTATTCTTCAATTTTATTATCTTTTCCATCAAAGAAATCATCTACTAATTTACCTAACCAATTCCCCCTTTTTCCTTTTTCTTTCTTTTCTTTTTTCGCTTTTTTCTTCTCATCTTTTTTATCGGATGATTCATCAGATTCATCCATGAACGATTCTTCCCGGGCTGTTTCCTGGGGCTCTTGTTTGGGTTCTTCCATGATTTTGGGAGCTTCGTCTTCAACAAAATTGAATTCGTCTTTCACCCGTTCAAATCCGAGAAGGAGCAACCCGATGGCTGTTGACAGTTTCGGATGGTTGATATCCTTGATCACATCGCTTCTCAGGTATTCATTAGGATAGCCAAGCCGGATGTCTTTTCCCGTGATATAGGAAACCCGTTGCGGGAGGTTTTTCAGCAATGCGCCGCCGCCTGTAAGAACGATTCCTGCTCCTAATTTGCCTCCAAACCCGGACGTTTCGATCTGGTAGTCTATGGCTCCGAATATCTCATCAATTCTTGCCTGAATTACAAAAGCAAGATTGTTGCACGAAATCTCTTTCGGATCCCGGCCTTTAAGTCCTGGAATGGTGATGTGATAATCCTCGTCGGATGATCCCGGAAATGCAGAACCATGCTGTATCTTGAGCGATTCGGCCTGCCGTTCTAAAATGGAATATGCCTGTTTAATATCCAGCGTGATCACATTACCGCCAAAGGGTACGACAGCCGTATGCCTGATGATGTCGTCGTGATAGATTGCGATGTCTGTAGTGCCGCCTCCTATGTCAACCAATGCCACACCCACTTCTTTTTCATCGTCGGTGAGTATGGCTCTTGAAGAAGCAAGAGGTTCGAGGATCAGCCCGATGGGTTCAATACCGCATCTGCGTATACATTTTTTTATGTTATTGGCAGCCATGGTCTGTCCGATCACAATATGGAAATTGGCTTCAAGCCGTTTCCCGAACATACCCACCGGATTTTTAATATCAGTTTCGTTATCAACAATAAAACTTTGCGGAATGATATGTATGATCTCTTCTCCCGGATTAATGGGAATACCATACATATTTTCTATTAACCGGTCAACATCCGACTGGGTGATTTCTTCGCTGCGGGCGTCCGTATTAATTGTGCCCCTGCTCTTGACACTTTTAATATGCTGCCCGGCAATCCCGACAAATGATTCGGTAATTTTCACACCTGCCATGTTCTGAGCCAGCTCAACGGCTTTTTGTATGGCATTTACTGTTTCTTCGATGTTGAGAACAACACCGCGTTTCACGCCCGTGGATACGGTCTCTCCAAGGCCGACTACTTCAATGTGGCCGGTCTCATCTCTTTTTCCGATAATGGCTGCAACTTTGGTTGTCCCAATATCAATGGCTGTTACAATGGTACTCCTTTTCATACTTTTATTCAATTTTAGTGCAGATAACTTGATTTTTAAATTTTAGATTTATGTCTTTATATTTATTCCATCCCGTATAGCTGAATCCCTGTTTGTAAATAGCTTCAAGTTTTGCAAATTTTTCCCTGTAATCTTCCAGCGTCCCGAAAATTATTAATTGGGTTCCGATTTGCGGAATCAACTCTATCTCGTTATTTTCATTAATGTAAACTTGTTCTGTTAAAGATTTCCATAAAGGGTTTTTCCAGATAAATCTGCCCAGTGTAAACAAGTCGTTCAGCAACGAATCATTGCTCAGATCTCCGTTTGTGGGGTTCGAGAGATCTTTGTTGATATTCCCGGAAAACGGTTGATTAATATGGCCGGTTACTACGAGAACGTGTGCGGAAAATTTATCAGACAGCGTCATGATCCGGGCATCCGAATCTATATAATAACTTTCTCCGTTTGTGTTGATAATACGCATGATAGGCTCTCTCTGCCGGATGTCGATCTTTAATACGCCTTCTGTCTTCTTTTTGTCTGAACTTTCTTTCACGGTTAGTTTATAGACTTCCGCTTTTTTTATCGCAGGATGCCGGTACAATATGTCTTCAATTTTTGCAATGTTGATATTTTCAATGGGAATGCCGGTCAGTTTAATTTTTTTATCTCTGAATATTTGCAATACATCCTCTTCTTCAACAAAGAAATTTTTTGTGCTGTCGAGTATGGATATCTCTATTTTGTTGCACAATACCTGTTTTTCTTTTATAGTAACGAAGCTTAGCGCAACGCCCATATAAGCAAGTATCAGAACCCACACAGCGATATATATTATTTTTTTCAGCATCTTTTAATTTTCCTGCTTCGCAGGAATGTCGTCGTGACTTATATTAATTTTTATCGAATAATTTTTTTATAGGCTCTGCAAACCGGTCAATATCTCCTGCCCCCATGGTAAGAAGCACTTCAGGTTTTTTTGTTTCAAGCGTCTTTAATAAATCACATTTGTTGCACAGAATTTTATTTTTAAGATTCACTTTTGTAAAAATAATTTCAGACGTGACTCCTTTTATCGGTTCTTCCCGTGCCGGATAAATATCTAATAAAATCAGCTCATCTAAGAGATCGAGGCCCTTTGCAAATTCACCGGCAAAATCGCGTGTCCGCGAAAACAGGTGCGGCTGGAAAATCCCGGTTAATTTTTTACCGGGATACAATTCTTTCACTGAATTAATGAAAGCCTTCAGTTCTTCCGGGTGGTGCGCATAATCATCAATATAAACAATGCGGTCGTTATGGATCTGAACATCAAACCGCCGTTTATTTCCTGAAAAAGTTTTCATCGCATTTTTCAGTTCCTGTTCCGATACGCCGGATAAAAAACCCACAGCCAATGCCGCTACCGCATTTTCAACATTTACAAGGCCGGGAACACCGAGAGTGATATTCCGGATCGGGCTGCCCAGCGGGGTTACCATGTCAAATACATACAGATTGTTTTCGACCCGGATGTTCCGCGCATAAAAATCCGCTTCTGAATTCAACGCGTATTTATACACATGATAGAACTGTTCTTTATTTAATTTCAATCCAATTCCTTTTTTTATGACCAGCGATCCGTTGTTCTGAATACAGCCTGTGAATTCGGTAAAAGCTTTTTTCATCTCATCGGTATTGCCGTAGACGTCCAAATGGTCAGCGTCAACCGCAGTTATCACGGCTATTTGCGGATTCAGGTGTAAGAACGACCTGTCGAATTCATCAGCTTCTGCTACTACAAATTTGCTTTTTTCGGATAATAATAAATTCGAATTATAATTTTTTGCAATGCCGCCAAGGAATGCGTTGCAGCCAATCGGGGAATTATTTAAAAGATGCGCTATCATGGACGATACGGTTGTTTTTCCGTGTGTGCCCGCAACCGCTATTCCCTTTTTGTTTTTAATTATAATGCCAAGTACCTCAGAACGTTTTTTAAGGATATATCCCTGAGAAATAAAATAGGTAAGCTCTTTATGATCCTTGGGGATTGCAGGCGTATATACAACCAACGTTTGATCCTTTCCGCCGTTTTTCATTTCAGAAGGAATAAATTCTATGTTTTCCTCATAATGAATATTCATTCCTTCATTTCTGAGCGCCGAGGTCAACTCGGTTGCCGTGCGGTCGTAACCTGCAATGTTTTTCCCAACCGCTTTGAAATAGCGGGCCAGGGCGCTCATACCGATTCCGCCGATCCCGATGAAATAAACATTATTTATCTTATCAAGAGTCATTCTGAAATTTATTTGTTCGACATTTCAATAAGTTTAATAATTTCTTCAGCAATATTATCTGCTGAATTTTTAATGCCCATTTTTGCTATGTTCTGTATGTAAACATTTTTCCTGAAATCATCATGGAGCAGGCCGATCGCTTCTTCAACTAATTTTTCACGCGCTTCTGAATCAGTCACCATTAATGCCGCGTTGTTTTTTATCAGCGCCATGGCATTTTTTGTCTGGTGGTCTTCAGCCACATTCGGCGATGGCACGAAAATCGAAGGTTTATGCACTAAGCATAATTCCGAGATGGTGCTTGCCCCTGCTCTTGATATCACTACATCTGCAACACTATATGCAAAATCCATTCTTGTTATAAACTCAAATACTTTTATGTCCTGGGTAGCATATTGGCTCACTTCATTTTTTGCCTGTTCAAAAAATGTTTTCCCGGTTTGCCATATTACCTGTATCTTATGCCGGATCAAAATATCAAGATTATTGCAGATGCTTTCGTTAATGGTTTTCGCCCCCAGGCTTCCTCCGACCACTAACAATATTTTCCTGTTCCCAGCAAGCTGGAAAAAATTGTATGCTTCTTCTTTATTAATAGGTTTATTCATATCCTGGCGAACCGGGTTGCCGGTCTTGATAATCTTTTTTTCAGGGAAATATTTTTCCATTCCATCATATGCCACGCAGATTTTATCAACCCGTCCCGCAAGGATTTTATTGGTTACGCCCGGATATGAATTCTGCTCCTGTATCAGGCATGGGATTTTTTTTCTTGATGCTACATAAAGCAACGGGCCGCTTGCAAAACCACCTACGCCGACCACTGCATCCGGTTTAAATGACTTAACTATTTTTCCTGCTTTCAGGATACTGATTATAAGTTTAAAGAAAAATGAAAGATTTGTTAAGGTAAACCTTCTATGAAATCCACTGACAGGTAATCCTATAATCTTATATCCTGCAGCAGGAACCTTTTCCATTTCCATTTTTCCGATTGCGCCAACAAAAAGGATATCAGTATTACTGTCTTTTTTCATAAGAGCATTGGCAATAGAGATAGCGGGGAAGATATGCCCTCCCGTGCCGCCGCCGCTGATGATGATCTTTCTATGCTGTTGCTTCTGCTGTTTCATTTTCTGCTTCTTTTTCCCGGATCGTTCTGCTTACGCTTAATAAAATTCCTAATGCCACACTGGTGAATAATATAGATGTTCCTCCCATGCTCACGAGCGGAAGGGTTTGCCCTGTAACAGGAAAAATATTTACGGCAACCGCCATGTTTATAAATGCATGGAACACCAAACTGAATGTCAGACCAACTGCCATCAGTGCGGCAAACGATGATTGGGTTTTCCGCACAATCACCCCCGCCCGATAAATTAAAAACAGGTACATCCCGATAATGGGCAAGGCGCCAAATAACAACCCGTATTCTTCCACAATAATTGAAAAAATAAAATCAGAATAGGGGTGTGGCAGGAAGTTCCGTTGTGTGCTGTGACCAGGCCCTTTTCCAAAAATCCCCCCGGTTGAAATGGCAATCTTAGACTGTTCGGCCTGGAAATTATTATCGCTTTCATCCGGAGTCTGTCCTAAAAATGATTCAATCCGAACTTTCCATGTGCACCCTCTCGGGAACAGATCGCATTTTTTAAAAAGTATGGCTGTGAAAATGCATATGATAATAATTCCGGATCCGAATAATAATAGTATGTGTTTGATATTAACCCTGCCGATGAACATCATCACCACAATTATCAGGAAGATCATTGCAGACGTTGAAAAATTTGCAGGGAATATCAGAAGGCATATAATGCCCGTGGCAATAATGACGGGCCTGAATGCGGCTTTATAATCATTAATACAATTTTGTTTTTTTGAGAGGATCCTGGCTACAAAAAGAATCAGGGCTAATTTTGCAAAATCCGAAGTCTGGAATGTAACGCCTCCGGGTAAGGTGAGCCAGCGTGACGCTTCATTAAGATTGGCGCCCATCATTAATGTAAGAACTAAAAGCGGGATTACAATAATATATAATAATCTCGAAATGCGGGCATAAAAAATATAGGGAACATATGAAGTGAGATATGTAATGATAATCCCGATCAGCATAATAGCAGAATGCTTTACTAAGTAATGCGTCGTATCCCCGCCCTGGCTTTTATATGCAAGCGTGCCTGTTGAACTGAATACTGCAAGAACCGAATAGATTGACAGAATGATCATAACTACCCAGATCACAGGATCGCCTTTAAAATATTTTTCCAGAAATGCTTTCATTTATTCAGTTTCAAGTTTCAAGTTTCAAGTTTCAAGTTTCAAGTTTTCCGGTTTTGGGTTTTCAATTATAATTTGTAACTTTTTTCAGTTGACAGTAAACTAAAACAGTAAGAATTTTACTGCTGTAATCAAGCTGTCTGCTCGTTATTCTGAGCCTAAAGCTCCCTCACGCAATGTTTAAACTGTCGCCCCCTGTCTTCAAAATTTTCAAACAGGTCAAAACTTGCGCAGCAAGGCGACAATAAGATTACGTCGTTTTTCTTGGCCAAACGGTAAGCCGATATCACTGCATCGTCCATGGATGTTACATCTACCATTTTTTTGCCAAGAGGCTCAAATGCCTGGCGGATCTTTGAATTGTCAATACCTAAGCAAATAATTGCCTTAACTTTGGTTTTGACCAGGTCCATCAGAATGGCGTAATCATTTCCTTTGTCCTGTCCGCCAACGATCCAAATAACCGGCTTTGACATGCACTCGAGAGCATACCAGGTTGAATTCACGTTGGTTGCCTTTGAGTCGTTTATAAACTCGATCCCATGCACCATTACCACAGGCTCAAGGCGGTGTTCAACGCTTTGAAAATCCATCAGGCTCTCACGGATCAGGTCTTTCCGGATCATCAGAATCTGGCTTGTGATCGCTGCCGCCATTGAATTATAAGTGTTGTGCCGGCCTTGTAATGCTAATTCATGTATTGTCATAGTAAATTCTGAATTAGGTGTTTTAATTATGAAATTATTATTTTTAACATATGCTCCCTGTTCAACTTCCTTCCCGAAAGAGAATGGATATTTTTGCGCCATGATATCACGTTTTTCAAGCTCTTTGATAATCACATCATCGTCTGAACAATAGATGAAAAAATCTTTTTCTTTCTGGTTTTGCGTGATCCTGAATTTCGAATCAATATAATTCTGGAATTTGTATTCATACCGGTCGAGATGATCGGGTGTGATATTCATCAGCACTGCAATCTCGGCTTTGAAATCATACATACCGTCTAACTGGAAACTGCTCAGTTCGATGACATAAAAATCATGTTTTTTTTCTGCCACCTGCAAGGCGAAACTGTCGCCCACATTACCGGCAAGACCTACATTAAATCCGGCTTTTTTTAATATATGATAGGTGAGCATTGTGGTGGTTGTTTTTCCATTGCTCCCGGTAATGCATATTTTCACGGCATCCGTATACCTTCCTGCAAATTCTACTTCTGAAATTATCGGAATCCCTTTTGCTTTAATCGTTTTAATTATGGGCGCTTTATCAGGAATCCCGGGACTCTTGATCACTTCAAGGGCATTCAGGATAAGTTCTGTGGTATGCTTTTTCTCTTCCCATTCAATTAAATGTTTGTTAAGAAATGCTTTATATTTGGGTTGTATTTCACCCGAATCAGAAACAAAAACCTCAAAACCTTTTACCCTGGCAAGTTTTGCCGCCCCTGTCCCGCTTTCGCCGCCGCCTAATATGACTATTCGTTTCTTCATTATTTCTTATCGTAATTTTAATGTGACAATGGTTAATACAGCCAGTATAATTCCAATGATCCAGAATCTAATAACAATTTTTGGTTCCGGGTATCCCTGCTTCTGATAATGGTGATGCAGCGGCGCCATTTTGAAAATCCTTCTGCCTTCGCCAAATTTTTTTCTGGTATATTTATAATAGCCTACCTGAAGCATCACCGAAAGGTTTTCGACTAAGAATATTCCGCACAGGATCGGTATCAGTAATTCTTTTCTTATAATGATCGCAAAAACCGCAATGATGCCGCCAATGGTAAGGCTGCCTGTATCCCCCATGAATACTTGCGCAGGGAATGAGTTATACCAAAGAAATCCGACGGTTGCCCCTATAAAAGATGCGGCAAAAATTACCAGTTCACCGGAGTATGGGATATACATTATATTAAGGTAGTTCGCATAGATCATATTCCCACCGACATATGCAAGGATTCCCAGTGTTACCCCGATAATGGCCGAACTTCCCGTCGCAAGACCGTCGAGTCCGTCTGTCATGTTGGCTCCGTTTGAAACTGCTGTTACGATAAGAACCGTCACGATTACAAAAACAACCCATGCCCATCTTCTTGCCTGTTTACCGAGAAACCCAACAAGGTAAGCATAGTCAAATTCATTGTTCTTTAAAAAAGGTATCGTGGTTTTTGTTGATTTCGAAGTATGGGTATAATAAACTGTATTTATGTTTTTATTGCTGTATCCTTCAATGATTTCACTTGATGGAATAATTACTTTTGTTGTTTTCTCCCGGATTACAACCTGCGGGTTGAAATAAAATGTAAATCCGATAAGCAGGCCGAGCCCGACCTGTCCGATGATTTTATACCTGCCGGCAAGGCCCTCCTTGTTTTTCTTGAATACTTTGATATAATCGTCGAGAAACCCGAGAAAGCCAAGCCATACCGTAGTGATGAGCATCAGCAGAATGTAAACATTATGAAGTTTTGCAAAGAGAAGAGTGGGAATAAGTATTGATATCAGAATGATGATGCCCCCCATGGTCGGCGTCCCCTTTTTCTGGTATTGCCCTTCAAGCCCGAGATCACGGATCGTTTCGCCGATCTGTTGTTTCTGCAGAAAGCGGATGATCCTTTTACCGAAAAGCAATGCCACTGCCAGGGAGGCTATAAGCGCCATTGCTGCGCGGAATGTGATGTAATCGAACACTCCCGCTCCGGGAAAATGCAATTCATGCAGCCAATGAAATAAATAATAAAGCATTTATCCTATTTCGTTAAAAATTTCCCGCACTACTTTTTTATCATCAAAAGGATGTTTCACTCCTTTAATTTCCTGGTAATTTTCATGTCCCTTCCCCGCTATAAGAAGGATATCATAAACATCTGCCATAATACATGCGGCGTGTATGGCTTCTTTTCTGTCCGTGATTTTCACGACTTTTTTTCTGTTATGGGCTTCAATGCCTGCATACATGTCTTCAAGGATGGTTTCAGGGTTTTCACTCCTTGGGTTATCAGATGTGAGTATGACTTTATCGCTGAGTTCGGATGCGGCTTTTGCCATTACAGGCCGTTTGGTTTTGTCACGATCGCCGCCTGCGCCGACAACTGTAATTAACCGCCCCAGCCCTGCACGGATTTCATTAATCGTGCTGAGTACATTAATTAATGCATCCGGTGTGTGGGCATAATCCACGATGGCAGTTATCCCGTTTTTCGACCGGATATATTCGAACCTGCCGTCAACGGTAACCAGGTCGCTGAGTATAGTCAATACTTCCTCTTTTTGATGCTTCAGAAGCACGGCAGTAGAGTAAACCGCAAGAATATTGTAAGCATTAAAACCGCCGATCAGTTTTGTCCACACTTCATTTCCGTCAATATTCAAAAGCATCCCGTCGAAATGACTTTCAAGAATCTTGCATTTAAAGTCGGAATAAGATTTTAATGAGTAACTGTATTTTTGCGCTTTTGTATTCTGCAGCATTACTTTGCCATTCCGGTCGTCAATATTTGCAAGGGCAAAAGCGTTTTCGTCAAGATGATCGAAGAATATTTTTTTTGCTTTTATATATTCATCGAAAGTTTTATGATAATCCAGATGATCATGCGTGATGTTGGTAAAAATACCTCCTGTGAATTTTAACCCGGCAATGCGGTTTTGCACGATTGCATGAGAGCTTACTTCTATAAAACAGTATTCACATCCTTCAACCACCATGTCGTTGATAAGGCTGTTGATTTTAACGGCATCAGGTGTCGTGTGGGTTGCTGCAATCTCCCGGTTGCCGATATAATTTCTTACGGTAGAAAGCAGTCCTGATTTGTAGCCGAGTTTTTTTGCAAGCCGGTAAGAGAGGGTGGCAGTTGTTGTTTTTCCGTTGGTCCCGGTTACCCCGATAAGTTTCAACTTCGAAGAAGGATTGTCAAAATAATCGGATGCCAAAAAGCCCAGAGCATACGAACTGTCTTTTACCATAATATAAGTTACCGACGGAAGAAGCGCTGCCGGAATTTTTTCACAAACAATAACTCCTGCGCCTTTTTCTATAGCCATTCCGATGAAATTATGACCGTCGGATTGCGTGCCGGGAACAGCGACAAACAAATCGTTTTCAGTAACACTCCGGGAATCAAAAGCGATCCGGTTAATGTTACGTGATACATCTCCTGCTATCTTTTCTGTTGTTATATTTTTTAATATATCTTCGAGTTTTTTCAAATCATTCTTTATTAAATAAGTTCTATCAAGATGCTGTCGTTTTTATTCACGTTTGTCCCTGGTTCCAACGACTGGGATTTGATGGTTCCCCTTCCTCTTGTCGTAACCCGTAATCCGTTATTTTCAAGTAATGGCAGGGCATCGCGGATACCCATACCGACTACGCAGGGAACAATTTTACTTTTTGAATTCAGGAAATTGGGAAGGCATACGATTTTTGAATTTACTGATTTTACATCTACCCATTCAGCCTTTGTTTCTTTTTCAATTTTCAGCTTCAATGCCTTGCATGAGGTTTCCAGATAATTTCTATACCCGTTTTTTATAGTGGGAAGTTCTTCGGTAGAAAGGTTTTCTTTAGGTTCGCATTCCTGGTGGATATCGAGGCTTTTAGCATAAACTAATTCGGCTATTTCTCTGAAAACCGGGCCGGACAAGGATGATCCGTAATAAATGCTGCCGCGGGGATTATTGATCATCACAATGCATGAATACAACGGATTGTCCGAAGGAAAATATCCGCAGAACGAAGCCCTATAACTATGAACATCGATCCCATACCCTTCATTGTCTTTTGCAATCTGTGCGGTACCTGTTTTTCCTGCAATTTTTATATGATCATTTTTCAATCTATGGGCTGTACCATTTTTTTTTTCAACCACTCCTTCCATCATTTTTCTTGCTTTTTCGACAGTTTGCTGTGAACAGACGGATGGATGGATGATTTCGGGTTCAAAGGATTTTACTATCTGGCCATGATAACGGATCGCTTTTACAAAATGAGGTTTTACCATTTTACCGTTATTAGCTATTGCATTGTAAAAAGTAAGTATCTGCAGCGGTGTGATCTGAACGGAATACCCGACGGACATCCAGGGTAAGCTTAACCCGGACCAGTATTTATCTTTCGGGCTTTTTATCACAGGCCGGGCTTCTCCTTTAATGTCGAGCCCCAGAGGACTGTTCATCTTCATGCTGTATAGCCTGTCAACAAATTTTTGCGGTTGGGTTTCATAATATTGGGTTATGATTTTCGACACGCCGACATTGGACGACATTTCAAATATCTGTTGAACGCTGAATCTTCCTCCGCCTTTGTGGGAATCCTTCATGGGTTTGTTATAGTAATATTTTACTCCTCCCTCCGTGTCGAAAGTGTCTGTCAGGTTTACATATCCGTCTTCAAGAGCGACAACCAATGAGGGAAGTTTAAAAATTGAACCCGGCTCAACACTGGCGCCGATGGCATAATTAAAATATTCTCCGTAATTGCCGGAACTGTCTCTCTGAAGATTTGCAACCGCTTTGATCTCCCCGTTTTTAACTTCCATCAGGATTACGGTTCCCCAGTCGGCATTGCTTAATTTCAACTGTTTCATCAAAGCCGTTTCGGCTACATCCTGAAGATTAACATCGATGGTCGTAATAATATCTCTGCCGTCTTTGGGTTCTATTTCGTTTGCGTCGCTGATGGGCATCCATATATTGCCGGAACTTTTTTGTACAAGTTTTAATCCTTTCGTTCCCTTTAATTCATGGTCGTAAGCCCCTTCGATTCCGGAAAATCCGGTTTTTTCCCCTGTTTCCCCTTCTTCCCCTTCCCGCAGATAACCGATGGTTCTGGATGCAAGAATATTAAACGGCTTAACCCGTTTGTCTTTCTGGATTGCAATGAACCCGCCCCTGTTTCTCCCAAGCCTGAAAATTGGAAACTGTTTGATTTGTTTCAGTTCGGAATACGATACTCTCTTTTTTATCAGAACATTTCTTTCTCCTTTTTTCCAGCCGCGTACTAATTCTTTTTTGTATTCATCTTTTGATTTGTTTTTGAAAAAATCGGCTAAGCAAAATGATAACGAATCTATATTTTCATTGAAGATATCTTCGTCAAGACCATCCGCTTTCATATCCATGTGGATTTCATAAAAAGGAACCGAACTGGCAAGTGTCTTCCCATCAGCATCGCAGATATCGCCCCTGTTGGCCAGGATTATAATATCTCTCTGTGAAATGCTCAGCGCTTTGGTTTTCCATTTCTCGCCTTCAGCAAATTGAAGAAAAACAATCCGTGCAATAATGGCTACGGCAAACAGAAAAACCGTCCAGTAAATAATAATGAATCGAATTAATATGTCTTTTCTAATCGCCAATTTTATTTTGAATTTTTAACCGTATTGTTATTTACCGCTCCCGGATTATTTTTTTCACCGATAATTATTTTTTTAGGCGGATCAATTAATTGAAACAGATCCAGTCCTTTTTCTTCGATCAGTTTTGCTACTTCAGATTGTTTGCAGATTGACATCAGTTCAGACTGAACCGATAGCTTTTCACATCGTAATTCTTTGAGTTCTTTCTGTATCAGTTCGGTTTCACGCGACATTTTTTCCGAGTTATATTTATTACCGATATAAATCATAGCCAGGATGGTAAGAAAGAACAGAAAGGGTAATTGCTCCACCACATAATCCCTGGTAAGTATACTGCCATCTATCAGGTCTCTTACCGAAGCCTTTTTCTTTTTGGGAGTTTTTTTTGTTTTCGGAGTTTTTTCCTTTTCTTTTTTATTTTCAGAAATTGATTGTGCTTCTCCATTCAATGAATCCTTTTCAGAAACCTCAGTCAGAACTTCCACCGGTTCGTTTTTTTCAATATTTTCTTTTTTCTTTCCCAAACTATTTTTAATACCAATACTTATTTCTACTTTTTCTCTGCTATTCTCAGTTTAGCGCTTCGAGCCCTGTTGTTTTTTTCTACTTCCACATCCATGGGCACAATCACTTTTTTATTGACCGGTTCAAAAGGGACATTCGTTTTTCCGTAAATATCTTTGTCTGCTTCGCCTTCAAATTTTCCGTTTTTAATAAAGTTTTTCACAAGCCGGTCTTCCTGCGAGTGATATGTAATAACAACCAGCCGCCCTCCTTTTTTAATTGCTTTTGCAGAGGATTGAAGCATTTCTTTCAATGCGTCGAGTTCGCTGTTTACTTCAATTCGCAATGCCTGAAAAACTTTTGAGAGGTATTTGTTTTCATTATGTTTCGGTATGCAGGTTTTTATTGTTTCCAGAAATTGTCCGATTGTTTCAAACTTTTTTGTTGCCCGGCTTTGCACAATTGCACCCACAAGTTTTCTGGCATTTTCCACTTCGCCTAAATTCACAAATACGTCATGAAGCTGCTTGTCTGTATAAGTATTTAAAAGAACGCCTGCTGTAAATTTCTGTCCCTTGTTCATTCTCATATCAAGTTCTCCGTCGTAGCGGTATGAAAATCCCCGTTCTCCGGTGTCGAAATGATGCGATGAAACGCCCATGTCTGCAATCAGCCCGTCAATTTCACCGATTTCATAGTAGCGTAAAAAATTTCGAAAGAACCTGAAATTAGCATTCACAAAAATGAATCGCTTCTCATTTATTGCATTTGCTTTTGCATCCGTGTCCTGATCAAAAGCAATCAGTTTTCCTTTTTTTAGCTTTATTAGAATTTCCTTTGAGTGTCCGCCCCCGCCGAATGTCGCATCTACGTAGACACCGTCCGGTTTTATGTTCAGCCCCTCTAAGCTTTCTTTCAACAGAACCGGTGTGTGATAGATGTTCATCCGCAATCAATCAAATAGCATTAGTTGTTTGGAAAGTATTGTGAGTTGTTGGAACTACCGAGATGTTTTTCAAAACGGGTTGCAAAATCATCTTCGTCAGGAATTCCGCTCACATAGTTTTCTTTTGCCCATATTTCTATCTGGCTGTCCATACCATGTAGCATCACTTCCTTCTTTATACCGGCAAGTCCGAGCAGATATTTTGGAATTAAAATCCGGTTTGTATTATCAAGTACCAGTTCTGCCGTGTTTTTTAAAAATTCCCTGAACAACTGGTTTTGTTCCCTGTTGTTAAGATTTAATTTTCGACGTATATCTAAAATCTGTTGTTCCCATGCATTCCATGGATATAGAGCAAGGCATGAGACATAAATACCTTTGCGAACCGCAAATTTTTCCTGTACAGGATCCATTTGCTTCTTGAATGCAGAAGGCAGCATTATCCTGCCTTTTACATCCACACTGCATTGATATTCTCCTATAAATGATGTCATTTTTTGCCTTAAAAATTTTCAGGTTCAAATATAGAAACATTTTACCACGCATAGCCACTTTTTACCACTTTTTACCACTTTGTTAATAACTTTTTTAATAAATAATTTTAATACATTAAAAATGAGCAATTTGATTTTCAGAAAATTTTAGAATTTTTGATAACAGGAATTTTAAGCGGAGAGTAAGAATATTTATTACTGTTCGGGTATAAAGTCGATGGGTTGGGCAACTGGTTTGCCTGCCTCGCCGGCAGGCAGGCAAACCAGCCGCTTAACCCTTCAACCATTTACTATGAGTATGAGAAATTTTCAGACAACCCGAACAGTAACGAATATTTTACACTAAATTATATGGTGTTAAATACTGTGTTTAACAGAATCATATTTTATGTTATTTTTGGAAGATTAATTCATGTATGGAACAATTGGTAAATAACGAACCCTTGCAGATTGATATCAATAAAGTCATTGGAAATAAAAATCCGGGACTGTTAAAAATATTACCGCGTTTCCTGATCAATTATATTAAAAGGACGATTCATCAGGATGAGATAAATTATGTGCTGAAGACATATGGAGACAGGTATGGAGTTGATTTTGTAAATGCTGTTTTAGATTATTTCAATTTAAAAATAATTATAAAAGGGGAGGAGAATATTCCTAAATCGGGGAAATACATTTTTGCGGCAAATCATCCGCTGGGAGGCCTTGAAGGAATGGCCATGATCTCTGTTGTTGCAAGGTATCATAAAGATGTCCGGTTTATTGTCAATGATATATTAATGAACCTGAAAAATTATGAGCCTATCTTTATCCCGGTTAACAAGCATGGCTCGCACTCCAAAGAATATGCACAATGGATTGAAAACGCATATTGCTCCGATGCGCAGATACTGTATTTTCCGGCAGGTCTGGTATCGCGAAAGATAAAAGGAAAAATCACCGACCTTGAATGGAAAAAAAATTTTATAACCAAATCTGTCCAGCACCAGAGGGATGTTGTTCCTGTTTTTATCGAGGGGCGAAATTCCAACTTCTTCTATAATTTCGCCAACTTCAGAAAAACCGTTGGCATTAAAGCGAATATCGAAATGATCTATCTTCCCGATGAAATGTTCAGGCAGAAAAATAAAACCATAGTCTTACACTTCGGGAAATCAATACCCTGTACAACCTTCGATAATTCAAAGACACAGAGCGAATGGGCCGGTTGGGTGAAAGAGATCGTTTACGGTTTGGGTTCTTGATACCGGGTTCAAAAAACTTGTGTGGTTTGTATGGCCACTGTTTAAGATGACGTATCTCATAAAAATATTTTTTATCTTCTTTGTGAATTATTAAAAAATAAATTAGGTTTGTCGTTTGATTATTCGGAAATGATGAAAGAGATAATACCACCGGTTGAGAAAAACTTACTTCAAAAAGAACTGACAAAAGAAAAATTTGTCAAAGTCACAAATTTTGGCGGCAATGAAATCTATATAATCACACCTAAGGATTCGCCGAATTTTCTTAAAGAAATCGGCAGGCTCCGCGAAATTTCATTCAGAGAAGCCGGAGGAGGTACCGGAAAAGAATCAGACCTGGATGATTTTGATACATATGAAAACGGCTATAAACAGCTTATTGTCTGGTCGCCAAAAGAACAGGAATTGCTGGGCGGTTACCGGTTTATTTTCTGTAAGGATGCTATTGATGACAACGGTAATGTAAGGATTGCCACAGCGCCTTTGTTCGATTTCTCAGAAAAATTTATTACGGAGTATTTACCCTATACCATTGAGTTGGGCCGGTCTTTTATCCAGCCGTCTTACCAGTCAACCAGCGCTGCAAGGAAAAGTCTTTATACTCTTGATAATTTATGGGATGGACTTGGAGCTTTAGTTGTGAATCATCCTGAAGTGAAATATTTCTTCGGAAAAGTAACCATGTACAGAAATTACAATCCCGAAGCCAGAAATTATTTATTGTATTTTCTTAATAAATATTTTGCCGACTATGAAAAGCTTGTCACACCCAAAGAACCCATTGAATTAAACTTAGACCCAAAAGAAATGGCCGCTACATTTTCCGGATCAAGCTATCATGAGGATTATAAAGCATTGGCGCAAAAAGTAAGATTTTTCGGCGAAAACATACCCCCGCTGATTAATGCTTATATGAATCTTTCTCCTACCATGAAAACATTTGGCACCGTACTTAACCATCATTTTGGAAATGTTGAAGAAACAGGCATCTTAGTTACCATCAGCGATATTTATGATTCCAAGAAAAACCGGCATCTTGTAAATCCATCTTAGAGTAATAATACATAAAAATAAAAGGATGAATAAATTGTCCATCCTTTTATTTTAGCAGATATAAAATTTTACTGGAAAAAGAATTTTCCGAATTTATACTGCTTGCTTTTTTTGCAGAATGCCAGATAGGCATCTTTGGTTTTTATAAAAAGGCGCGGCGAGGTGCAGTTCTTTGCATCGTCGTCTTTGTACATAAGCGATTTTTCAAAGGAGCCATCCGGAAAATAAACCGTAAGAATGATTGCCTGGCTGTCTTCTGCTTTTGTCTGCTTGACATTATCTCCGTTCTGTTTGTTTTCTTTTATGTTTTTTGGGTTATCGTTAAGAATGAATTTAATCAGGTTGCCCTCAACAGCACAGGCATATGAGCCATATCTGCCGTCATCATCGCGGCTGAACTGGTTTTTGCAGATGCGCCTGATAAATTGCATTGCGCCTTCTTTATCAGCGGCGGCAAGAAGTATGTCATTGAAAAAATACTGTGAAAATTTCTCATCGGTTTTTGTTGTAGGGTTAGAAATGATCTGAGTGTTTGAGTAAGTATGTTCGGCAACCAGAACAGCCGTTCCATTTTTCAGGAATAATATCTGGTTGAGATTGTATTTATAAAATGTTTCTGCTTTTTCGTCTTTGCCGCCATTACGTTCTTTTCTGAACTCCTGTGTAATATCCGGAGTAAATAGCATTACTTCGCTTTTGGGATCCACCTGCATAAATTTAAATGTCCTGGGATTGATATTTTTATAAAAAGCGCCGGTCATTTCGGGTGAACCTTTCTTCCCGGAAAATCCCATCACTACGACTTCTTCTTTGTCATTTATAACCATGGTTGCACTATGGATTTCGTTTTTAGCAATCTCAATCGGATATGTTTTTATTTCATCTTTTTTAGTGTTGTAATGAGCTACAATATGTTCATAGTTTTTGGGGCCGGTATCTGAAGTTTTAGCAGAAGTTTTTTTCTGACTTTCTTCAACTGCTTTTACCATCATATAAATATCGCCGCCTTTACTAAGTATATATTTTAATACAAAAAATTCCCTTTCTTTGAGGGGCAGTTCAACGTTTTTCGCAAAGGTTTCAGTTAATGTTGCATCGAATATTTTAAATGAAAATGGTTCTCCGCCATATTTCGTAAAAGTCTTATGATAGGTCAGAAAAATTTTAGACTGATCGTCAGAAAGGACGAAATCAAAATCCTTGCCTTCTTTACTTGGCGGAAGGCTTCCGACTTCTTTTGGCTTATTATTTAAAGTGCCGTCTTTATTAATGTATTGTACATAACAGATTCTTTGTTTCCGGTTATTATCATAAGCAGAGGTAAATAGTATCAATTGGGTGCCTATATAATATATTTTTTCAAACTCAGTGGTTACTCCCTGTACGCTGGGCATCAGCATTTCTTTTGATGATTCAATCGTATTGGTAGCGCCATTGTAATACTCAAGGAATAATGCTCCCGCTTTGGCCGTTTTGAGGGCATAATATCCATCTTTATCATATCCGACAAGCTTTTCTATATTATCTCCTTTCTCAATATTATTGAATGGACCCCAGTCAATATCGAGAGTCTGGGCTTTGCTAGTACAAAGCCATCCGATGAGTAACCCTATTAAAACAAATAGTTTCTTCATATGAATTAATTTTAAATTTTTTAACGGCTAAAATTATTAAAATTCAACAATTATTAACAATATTTTTAAAAAAATATTATAATCAGGTCAAAATTCAAGTTCGGTAAATTTTTGTTTTTTCTTCAGGAAAAAAAGTATAATAATGCTTTTGGATAATATTTGAGGATGCATTGTCTTTATAACAGATTTCTGTAATTCGCTCCTCTTAAGTCTGAAATTCTTCAGCATGGAATTATATGCTTTGTGAGCCTTGTAAACCGCATTAAATTCTTTGAAAGAAAAACTTGCTAAGTATTTAAGAGCAGCGACCCCGTCGAACAGTTTCCTTTTGAAAAGAACAGAGTGAAATTTCTCCTGGGGCAGGTTTTTATATAGCAGGAGAAGATTGTTCCTGAAATTGAGATATAATTTGTGCGGACTGTTGTTGGGAAGAGTGCCTCCGCCAACGTGATAGATGCTAACATCCGGGCAATACATTATTTTATAACCCATATTTTTCATTCTCCAGCACAGGTCAATTTCTTCCATATGCGCGAAAAAATCATTGTCGAGCCCGCCTGATGATTTATACAGATCGGCTCTTACAAACATACAGGCGCCGGATGCCCAGAATACTTCAGTGGTTTCGTTATATTGCCCCTCGTCTTTTTCGATCACGTTTAAAATCCTTCCCCTGCAAAACGGGAACCCGAAAGTATCTATAAATCCACCGGCCGCACCCGCATATTCAAAATATTCTTTCTGATCATACCCTTTGATTTTCGGCATACAGGCTGCAATAAGCGGGTCGTTGTCCATAAGCCGTATGATGGGATTTATCCAGTCTTGTGTTACTTCAACATCAGAATTCAGGAGGATAAAATATTTTGCATCAATCCGGAACAATGCCTTATTATATCCTTCAGAAAAACCGTAGTTTTTATCGAAAAGCAGTAATTTTATTTGCGGATAGCTGGCTTTTAAAAAAGGGATGGAGTCATCTTTCGAACCGTTATCAGCAATATAGAGTTCAACATCAGAATCAGAAGAATATCGGATCAAAAATGGTAAAAATTTCTTGAGAAAAATTTTCCCGTTCCAGTTGAGAATTACGACGGCAACTTTTACCATTAGCTAATTATAAAGGTTTTTTCAAATACCATTCAGGAAAGCCGGATAATACCTGGCGGAGAGAGAGGGATTCGAACCCTCGGTACCGTTGCCAGTACAACGGTTTTCGAGACCGTCCCATTCGACCGCTCTGGCATCTCTCCAATAAATCAATTTGATGGCGGAAAGAGAGGGATTCGAACCCTCGATACCCTTGTGGGGCATACACGCTCTCCAGGCGTGCTCCTTAGACCGCTCGGACACCTTTCCTGAGTTTCCGGCAAAAGTATAATTTATTTGCAACTTTTTCAAATTTTTGTTTCCGGGCTTGTATTAAACCCATTGGTCGTCTTATCCGGTAAGTTTTCCGCAGATTGTTTTATAAAAGATTTTCGACTGAAAAATATATGATTTTATAATCATTTAATGTATAAATTTGACATATCATTGGGTTTGCCTCCCGATTTTAATACATGAAAAATAGATGACAACCATCATGACTGCAATACCCGAAGAAACGAACATGATTTTTGGCGTGAAAACATACCAGATTAATCCGGCCAGGCTGCTTGCAATCAAAGCCATGATACTGCTCAGACTGTTGTAAAAACCGATAGCTGTTGCCGTTTCTTCTTTTTTGCAGATGTTGCTGATCCATGCCTTGGATATGCCTTCCGTTGCTGCGGCATAAACTGAGTAAAAAATAAACAGGATTCCGAATTGCCATAAGGTATTTGCAAATCCCATGAAGAAATAAACAAAAGAGAAAAGAATTAAGCCGGCGATCAGGATTTTTTTCATACCCGTTTTATCTGCAAGAAACCCTATCGGGTAGGAGAGAAAAGCATATGCAATATTATAAAAAATATAAAACCCGATAACCTGCAAATCTGAAAAGCCGCGAAATTTCAGCAATAAAAGAAGAAATGCATCCGAGCTGTTGAAAAGGGTAAAGGCCAGCAAGCCGACAATTAAATTTTTATAACCCAGAGAAGATATTTTCCAATAATTCAAATAGCTGAAAAAACCAATACTTTTTTTACTATCGGGTGTTGGTATCTTTTTTTTGTCTTTTATCAGAAATGTCAGGGAAACGGCAATGATACCCGGTACAATGGTAAAAATGAACAGCCATTTATATTGTCCCGGAAGAAAGTACAAAAAAGTCAGAGCAAGAATAGGGCCGATGGCTGCGCCAACAGTATCCATCGAACGGTGAAAACCGAAAACTTTTCCTTTGTGTTCCGGAGTCGTTTCATCGCTCAGTAATGCATCCCTGGCGCTTGTTCTTATACCTTTTCCAAACCTGTCAAGAGTACGTATAAAAAAAATCCACAGCGGAAAAACAAAGAGCGCCATCAGGGGTTTTGAGATGGCGCTGAGGAAATATCCTGTCCTGATAAAAGGAGTTCTGGCGCCGAGTTTATCCGAAAGATTGCCGAAATAACCCTTGCTGAATCCTGCTGTCGCTTCTGCAAGGCCTTCGAGGATACCGATAAGCATAACAGAAAATCCGATTGATTTAAGATAAATAGGCATTACGGGATACAGCATTTCGCTTGCAATATCCGTAAAGAGGCTTACGAATGAAACCAACAGAACAGCTTTTGTTATAATTTTTTGTTTTCTCATTTTCATAGAGTGTCTTAATGTATGATGAAAACAAAACTATAAAAGAATGATAAGGATGCAGGATTTATTAAAGGGAGCCTCTAAAAACTCCGAATAAAATAGTTCACGCCAACCTTGCCTACCGCAGGCAGGCTTTGCGGCGGCGTTTATCCTGACAAAGGAAGGACGAGAAAAAAATAGTTTATAGAGATTCCCTAAACAGTTAACCGAAAAGTCCCCTGAAAATATCTTCAACTTTGCCGGCAAATGCAATATTGATTTTAAATTTAGAACTATCCAATCCTTTTTTGTTGTATTTTGAAATGAAAATTTGTTTGAAGCCAAGTTTTTCCGCCTCGCTGATGCGCTGATCAATACGGTTCACCGGGCGGATTTCTCCCGAAAGTCCGACTTCCCCTGCAAAACAGATATCTTTATCAATATGCGTATCCTGGCCGGACGAAAGTATTGCGCTGATCACCGCCAGGTCTATTGCCGGGTCTTCTACTTTGATACCGCCGGCAATATTCAGAAAAACATCTTTTGTTGCGAGCCTAAAGCCTGCCCTTTTTTCAAGAACGGCAAGAAGCATACCGAGACGCCTCAGGTCAAAACCTGTTGATGAACGCTGCGGCGTACCGTAAACTGCAGAGCTTACTAATGCCTGCACTTCAATCAAAAAAGGCCTGATCCCTTCAATCGTTGCAGCAACAGCCGTTCCGCTGAGTTCTTCATCGTGGTGCGAAAGCAATAACTCCGATGGGTTTGTAACTTCTCGCAGCCCGGAATTCTGCATTTCAAAGATACCGAGTTCAGAAGTGGAGCCAAAACGGTTTTTGGTTGATCTCAATATCCTGTACATATAATTGGTGTCGCCTTCAAATTGTATGACTGTGTCAACAATATGTTCCAGCACTTTGGGGCCGGCAATGTTCCCGTCTTTATTGATATGGCCTATCAGCAACACCGGTTTCGAAGATTCTTTTGAATAGCGCTGCAGCAAGGCTGTGCATTCGCGAACCTGCGATACGCTTCCGGGAGACGATTCAACCCTGTCTGTATGCAGCGTTTGGATGGAATCAATAACAATAATATCCGGGTTCACATTTTCTATATGCAGAAATATATCCTCGATCCTTGTTTCATTTAACACAAAACAATTGTTGTTGTGAATGCCAAGCCTGTCTGCCCTGAGTTTAATCTGCTGAGCGCTTTCCTCGCCGGAAATATAAAGGGATTTATATTTTTTTAAATTGATTGTGATCTGCAAAAGCAACGTGGATTTTCCGATACCGGGTTCTCCTCCTATAAGGATAACTGATCCGGGAACTAAACCGCCGCCTAATACCCTGTCTAATTCTGCGCTTTGAGTACTGATTCTTGCTTCCTCAGATAAGGAAATTTCATTAATCAGCTTGGGTGAACTATTGGATTTTTTAAATATTGTAGGACTGTTGGGCGTTTCTTTATGGATTATTTCTTCGACAAATGTGTTCCATTCATTACACGAAGGACATTTACCAATCCATTTTGGAGACTGGGTTCCGCAATTCTGACAAAAAAAGGCAGTTTTGGTCTTAGCCACAGGGACGGAATGGTGTTATTTTTTTATAAATTCATAACGAAGGTAAGGGCCACCACTTAAATCAGGCATTTCTACACGGGTCATGGTTAATATTCTGTTATTAAGTTTGTCTACCCACCATTTGCCATCCGGGGTTGGGTATCCAAAAATCCCTTTCATTTCAGTAATTTTGATAATTTTTTTAAAATTTTTAACCTCAATATAGTAATAAGCGGTGTCCGTTTGACTGGTTCCGTCATGTCCTTTATATTCTCGAATTAATTGGTCGCCATCTTTAAAACTATAGGTAAATACAGAAGGGTTGGCATTATATGAAACCATTTCCCATGTGCCAATAAGTTTCTGTTGTGTCCTTTTCTTACAACTGAAAAGAAAAACCAATGAGCTAAGTAAACAGAGTAATATAATATGGGGAAGAAATTTTTTCATTAAAATTCTATGTCATTTAGATTTCAAAAATATAAAATAATTTGAAAAAATCAATAGTGAAAAAAATCTGATTTATTTATTGCTGATTTTAAGTATAATATCTGAAGTGGAAAACCCGGTGACAAAATCAATGATTACTATTTCTCCTCCCTTAGCAAGCACAATATCGCTTCCTTCAATTTGATCCGGTTTGTAATCGCTCCCTTTTACAAGAAAATCGGGTTCAATAAATTTGATTAAGTTATATGGTGTGTCTTCGTTAAATAAAATCACTGCATCAACAAATTTAAGGGCGGCAAGAATTAATGCCCTGGAATTTTCATCTTGTACGGGGCGGTTTTCGCCTTTAATTTTTTTTACCGAAATATCCGAGTTAAGGCCGATTATCAAAATATTTCCAAAATTTGCAGCTTTTGCCAGATACTCGATGTGGCCTCTGTGAATAATGTCAAAGCATCCGTTTGTAAAAACAATTTTATGATTTTTAAATCTCCAGAATGCAAGTACTTTTTCGATACTCTGTTTTGTATAGATTTTTGACTTTATAATTTCAAACTGGTCGGTCATATAAAAATAGTAATGGTTACAATTGTTTTTTTCGTGATAGAAACAGCATCACTAAAGATAAAGTGCCTAAGAAAATAGCAAACAGCGCCTGTGCCGTATGAGAAAGTGTGGCATAAACCAAACCGTCTTCCCTGCTGATTCCATATAAAGTCAAACCTAATGATACGATCCAGTGAAATGCCCCAAGCCCGCCCTGAACAGGAGCCGACATGCCCAGCCCGCCAATAATAAGAATAAACAATCCGTCTATCATCGAAAGGTTTGAGGTAGTGTCTAAGGCAAAAAAGACAATATATGTCATTAAAAAATAGGAACCCCAGATTATAATTGTGTGTAATATAAAAGCACCGAATTTTTTCATGTGGAATATTGTTTTCACACCGGTTATTATACCTTTAATAAAATCGTATGCTTTTATTACCATGTTGATTTTTTTGATCCTGTTTCTGAAAAGAAATAATAATAACCCCAAAACAATGATGATCGCGATTCCAACAAAAATAATCAGGTTTGAAAAATGAAAAACAGAAGATAGTTTTTGAATAAATGGATAAAAAACATTCTCTTTTAAGAATTTGCCGAAGAAATTAATTTTTGCGACAAATACAATTATTAATAAAGAAAGTAAAACAAATACATCGCAAACTCTTTCGAGAATAACAGTGCCGATTAATTTATCAAAAGGTATTTTCTCCGCTTTACTCAAGCTTGCACATCGGGTTACTTCACCTATTCTCGGGAATGCAAGGTTTGCAAAGTACCCGACCATTAATGAGTAAAAACTGTTTTTAACGGATGGTTTATATCCGAGAGGCTCTATCAGCAACGCCCATCTGTATGCCCTGCTGTAATATGCAATGAATGCAAAAAAGAGAGAGAATAATACCCACCAATAATTTGCCTTTTTAAGACTTTCCAAAAGCTTGTGAAATTCAATTCCTTTGAATGCCAGATATAATAAAACGATTGCAAGAGATGAAAATGCAATGTATTTTATTACATCTATTACTTTTTTTTTCAAGATTATATTAGTTTATTGGTAGCAGTATCCGGATAAATGAGGAATGGTTTGAAAGATTTTGCTTCTTCAAAATCCATGGCGGCATACGAAATAATAATTATAATATCCCCGACAACAGCTTTTCTTGCAGCCGGCCCGTTCAGGCAGATCACACCGCTTCCGGCATCTCCTTTAATGATATAGGTGTCAAACCGTTCTCCGTTATTCAGATTAACGATTTGTACTTTTTCATTTTCAATAAGGGTTGCCGCAATCATCAACTCTTCATCAATTGTAATGCTTCCGGCATAATGCAGATTCGTTTCCGTAACAGTAACTTTGTGGATTTTTGATTTTAGTATCTCGATATACATCCGGTTAAATTTTTACAAAGATATTAAAATTTTATGTTATCAATAAGTCTTACATTACTGACATAAACTGCAATACATCCTATTGCATTTTTTGTTTCAGCCCAGTCGTTAATTAAGAAAAACGTATTACAATCGGCAATTTCGAAATATTCAACCATAAAGTCAGGCGTTGAATTAATTATACTTATAACGGTTTTTTTAATTTCTGGAACTGACATTTTTGTTGATAATTCTTTAGCGCGGGATAATGTTTTATAAATTATCGGAACATTTTTCCGGTTCTCTTCAGTTATTAAACGGTTCCGTGAACTCATGGCCAACCCGTCGCTTTCACGGATTGTCGGACATGGTACAATTTCTATTGGGATATTAAGCTGTTTTACCAATGCTTTTACAATGAGCAACTGCTGGTAATCTTTTTCACCGAAATAGGCCCTGTGCGGGTTTATAATGTCAAATAATTTACTAACCGCTAAAGCAACCCCGTTAAAATGACCCGGGCGGAATTTCCCTTCCATTAATTTATCAATATCCCCAAAATTAAAAACCCGCATGTCTGGTTCCGGGTAAATTTCTTTATCATCCGGTATAAATATCAGATCACAGCCCGTTTTTTTCAGGGATTCAATGTCTTTATCAGGCGTTCTCGGATAATTTTTAAGGTCTTCCTTGTTGTTAAATTGTGCGGGGTTAACAAAAATGCTTGCAGCAACCATATCGTTTTCCTGCCTTGCCCTTTTTATAAGGGACAGATGCCCTTCGTGCAATGCACCCATAGTTGGAACAAAGCCGATAGACTTTTTTTGATCAGTGAATTTTTGAATTTCGATTTTAACGTCTTTTATATGTTTTATAACATACATAATACTAATATTGAGCGTGCAAACGTAAATGATTTTACCGAAAACACAAATAAAATAGAATAAAAAATACATAGATGCAATCAGGGAACGTCCTAATATAAAAAAATATTTATAAAATCCAAATATAATTTTTGATGAAAATTAATTTTTTTTATGTTAATTTTGTAAAAAGTTATTTGAAATAATTAAATATACATGGAAAAATCGAAAGTCTTATTCGTATCTCAAGAGATCACTCCTTATTTACCTGAAACTGAAATGTCGTTAGTGGGCAGATTCTTACCGCAGGGTATTCAGGAAAGCGGCCGCGAAATCAGAACCTTTATGCCGCTATACGGGTGTGTTAATGAACGGCGCAATCAACTGCATGAGGTAATCCGATTATCCGGAATGAACCTGATAATAGATGATACAGATCATCCTTTGATCATTAAAGTTGCATCTATACAAGCTGCAAGGATGCAGGTGTATTTTATAGATAATGAGGATTATTTCCACAGAAAGTTTACTCTTGTTGATGATAAAGGCATAGCATTTCCTGATAATGACGAGCGTCTGATTTTTTTCGCAAGAGGAGTTATTGAAACTGTTAAAAAGCTTCGCTGGGTTCCGGATATAGTCCATTGCCTGGGCTACATATCCAGTCTTGTTCCTTTATATTTAAAGAGAACATTCAGCGAAGACCCGTTATTCTGCAATTCTAAAGTGTTATTTTCTTTTTATCAGGAAGAGAAGGATTTACCTCTTAATAAAACCTTCCGGAATAAACTGATGATGGAAAACATTACCAAAAAAGATGTCGAATGTCTTGCTAATCCTGATTTTGTTAATACCAGTAAACTGGCAATAAATATGTCTGACGGAATCATTATTGGAAGCAACAAGATTCATCCTTCGTTGAAAAAGCATATTGATGCGTTAGAGAAACCCGTATTATCCTATCAGCCGGCCGATAATTACCTTACTGCCTACTCGGAATTTTACGATAAAGTGATGTCGGAAACATTGGTTGAATCATTTTAAAAACGAATTCCTTGCAGATTATTTCGAATAGACAAAAATCCCTCATCGTCTTTTTATTTTTAGGATTGGTTGTATTGCTGGGATGTAAGAAGGATCCATCCACTATTGGATTAAATGTTCAGCCGCCGGGAGATAGAATTATTAGTATTAATCAAAATACTACAAATGTTTCCGCATGGACATTTGGAGAAGAACCCATTACCAGTGATGAAAGAACCCTGAATTTACTGGGTTGTTATATGGATCCGATATTCGGGAAGTCATCTGCAAGCATTGTTACACAGTTCAGGCTTTCCAGCAGCAATGTTAGTTTTGGCGCAATTACAAAAATTGATTCAGTCGTATTATCTCTTGCTTACTGCCGCAGGTATGGGGATACGCTTTCACCTCAGAAGCGGCAGCGGATAAAAGTTTTTGGATTAATAAGAGGCCATGAAAAACCAATTAAAGTTTCCGATACGCTTTATTCCAATTTCCCGGTGAATAATTATACCGATTCTACAAAAAAGTATGCGGATATTTTTTTGACTCACAGTATCAGCAGCAGCGACAGCGTTTTAAGAATTAAACTTGATACGTTGCTTGCAGATGCAATCCTTCGCACAGACGCCACAAACCTGGTAACCCCGGATCTCTTTTCAGAATATGTTTTCCAGGGATTATATATATACTCAGATTCTTTATCGCCGGGCGCTTTTATAATGTATTTTAATTTATTATCAAGCAAAACAAAACTCAGCTTATACTATAATGGATCTACAACACCCTATAACTTAGTGATAAATAATTATTGTGCCCGTGCAACCCTTTTTCAGCATAATAATACTACAGCCCCTTTTTATTCGTATAAAAATGATACTACCAGTGTTAATAATGATAAAACAGATTATGTTTATACGCAATCTATGGGAGGTGTGAGAACAAAATTAAAATTCCCAAGCCTTTCAACCTGGAAAGATTCCGGGAATATTGCTATCAATAAAGCAGAATTATTATTAAAAGTGGATGAAGTTTCTATCGGATGTTACGAACCCCCTACAAGATTATTACTTTTGGCAGTTGATCAAAACGGGAAATATAAATTTGTGGATGACTACCTGAAAAATAAAAAATATTTCGGAGGCTATTATAATTCTGATTTAAAATCCTATAAATTCAATGTTCCTGTTTACATTCAGAATATCATTTCAGGAAAACAAAAAGATTATGGCCTCTTTGTGATTCCGGAATCAAACCGGGTCAGCGGAAACCGGGTAGTGATAAAAAATTATGCCAATAACGGCCACCTTATAAAGCTGAATCTTACATATACTAAACTTCGATAATTTCAGTTTAAAATCCGAACTGACCGCAAAATCCGAAAATGATAATTTGGTCTGCATTTTGTAATCATAATGGTTTATAAAGCGGTTAATAAATTTTATTGGCTAAACAGATATTATATCTTACTTTTGGCCGGGATTTGAACAGCATTTATCAGTATAAAACAATTAACAAACACTTACGAAATTTTAAGAAATTATGTGCGGAATTGTTGGTTATATCGGAAAGCGGCAAGCCTATCCGGTAATCATAAAAGGGCTGAAAAGGCTTGAATACAGAGGTTATGATTCGGCCGGCGTAGCAATATTGAACGGAGACACACGAATATTCAAATGCAAAGGGAAGGTTAGCGATCTTGAAGATCTTGTAAAAAACAAGAATATGGATGGCTCAATCGGCATCGGGCATACCCGCTGGGCTACACATGGAGAACCCAATGATGTAAATGCCCATCCCCATGCATCCCAGAACGGGCATTTTGTTATTATTCATAATGGGATCATTGAAAATTACTCCCGCCTAAAACACAGGCTTGAAGACAGGGGATATAAGTTCAAAAGCGAAACTGACACTGAGGTTCTTGCAAACCTGATCGAATATATATATTTAAAAGGCAAGGTTTCTGCTGAAATAGCCGTCAGATTAGCTCTTAGTAAGGTAATCGGCGCATATGGAATACTCGTAATTTGCAAAGAAGAAAGAGACCAGTTGATAGCGGCCCGCAAGGGAAGTCCGTTGGTTGTCGGTATCGGTGACGGGGAATATTTTTTGGCATCGGATGCTACTCCGATTGTTGAATATACTCACAGTGTAATTTATCTCAATGATAGTAATGTTGCCGTAATAAAAAGCGGAGAGTTGACGTTGAAAACCATAAAGAACGATACGTTAACGCCGGAAATCCATACATTGGATCTGGATATCGGAGAAATTGAAAAAGGCGGATTCGAACATTTCATGCTCAAGGAAATTTTTGAACAACCCCGTTCAATCCTCGATACAATGAGGGGAAGAGTGGTTACTGAGAAATCCGAGATTTTTTTAGGCGGGCTGTTTCATGTTATGCCCAGGCTGATCCAGGCGAAACGAATCATTATCATTGGTTGCGGCACATCCTGGCATGCCGGCTTAGTTGGAGAGTACTTGATCGAAGAATTTGCAAGGATCCCGGTTGAGGTTGAATATGCGTCTGAGTTCCGATACAGAAACCCGGTTTTATTTAAAGACGATGTTGTAATCGCAATCAGCCAGAGCGGCGAAACAGCAGATACATTGGCTGCAATCCGCCTTGCAAAGAATGAGTGTGGGCTTGTGCTGGGTATTTGTAATGTTGTCGGATCGAGCATACCTCGTGAAACGGATGCCGGAGTATATACGCATGCCGGCCCGGAGATTGGCGTAGCTTCAACCAAAGCATTTACCGCCCAGGTTACCGTGTTGGCAATGATAGCGCTTCATTTGGGCGAAAAGCGGGGTTTTACATCAAAAGAAGATTACAAAGAAATGATCAAAAATCTTACTGAGATTCCGGGTAAAGTGGATAAAATCCTTTCAAAAAGCGAAGATTGCAAACGAATTGCCGAATTATATAAAAACTCCAATAACTTTCTTTACCTCGGCCGCGGATACTTTTTCCCGGTTGCGCTCGAAGGAGCATTGAAACTGAAAGAAATTTCTTACATTCATGCTGAAGGTTACCCTGCCGCTGAAATGAAGCATGGCCCGATCGCTTTAATTGACGAGAAAATGCCGGTGGTTGTGATTGCTCCGAAAGATAACACCTATGAGAAAATCGTAAGCAATATACAGGAAGTTAAAGCCCGGAAAGGGATTGTGATTGCCGTTGTAAATGAGGGCGACACTGTGATCAAAGAAATGGCAGACCATGTTATTGAAGTGCCGGATACTGATTTTGCGCTTGCCCCCCTGCTTACGGTTATCCCATTGCAGTTGTTATCATATTACATTGCCGTGTTGAGAGGCTGTAATGTTGACCAACCCAGAAACCTGGCAAAATCAGTTACAGTTGAATAAAACAGACAATTTTAAAAGCCACCGGAGTATTATTTCCGGTGGCTTTTTAATTGGATAAGCTAAAACTTTATTTTTGGAATATATAACTTTAAACTTTTATTATACTTTTGTAAGTTCTAAAAAGTTAATAGGGTATACTTTAAATGGCTTAAATTTATACATTTTTATTGTAAACAGTAAACAGTAATCGGTAATCAGTAATCGGTAATCAGTAATCGGTAATCAGTAATAGAAACCACCGATTACTGAACACCGATAACTGATTACAAAATGTACAATTTTATCCCGTTTTTAATATAAAATTGTTTATGAGTGTTCAGCAGATAAAACAGCGGTTCGGAATTATCGGGAACTCAGAAAAGTTAAACCGTGCTATTGATGTAGCAGTACAGGTGGCGCCCACAGATTTATCTGTATTGATTTCCGGAGAAAGCGGTACAGGGAAAGAAATATTTCCGCAGATCATACATCAGTTCAGCGCCCGGAAGCATGGACAATATATTGCCGTAAACTGCGGCGCAATCCCGGAAGGAACAATAGATTCAGAACTTTTTGGCCATGAAAAAGGATCTTTTACCGGAGCATATGATGCCCGTAAAGGATATTTCGAGGTGGCAGATAAAGGTACTATTTTTTTGGATGAGATAGCCGAATTGCCCATATCTACACAGGTGAGATTGCTGAGGGTTCTGGAAGCGGGCGAATTTTATAAAGTGGGTTCATCGAAAGTTCAGAAAACGAATGTGCGCGTGGTTGCAGCAACCAATGTGGATATTCTGAAAGCTATCAGAGATGGAAAATTCAGGGAAGATTTATATTACAGGCTTAATACGGTTCCTATCTATATTCCGCCGTTAAGAGAGCGCAAAGAAGATATTTATCTTTTGTTCAGAAAATTTGCAAGCGATTTTGCCGAACGGTATCGTATGCCCGCAATTCATCTCGATGACGAGGCGGTTGCGTTACTCGGCAGTTTCCGTTGGGAGGGCAATGTAAGGCAGCTTAAAAATATTACAGAGCAGATTTCTGTAATTGAACAAAACCGGATGATCACAGCCAGTGTTTTAAGAAATTATCTTCCTCATGTTGATATAGGAACTTTGCCTGCGCTTTATAACAGGCCTGTAGATGAACAGACTTTTGCGAATGAACGCGAAATACTTTATAAAATCCTTTTCGATATGAAAAAGGATATGACCGACCTGAAAAAACTCGTTCACGAGATCATAGAGACGGAAAACACAAATTTCAGTAATTTAAGAAAAGACAGTTCTCATTTATTTGATAATATTTACCATGATGAGGGAACTATCTTATCACGGCCTTCAACTTCTTCTTCGGAGATTATTCATAAGAATAATATTACGGATACCGAAATTTTTGTTGAAGAGTCTTTATCCATTACGGACAAAGAACTCGAACTGATCCGGAAAGCCCTTGAAAAACATAAAGGGAAACGAAAGCTGGCCGCTCAGGAACTGGGAATTTCTGAACGTACTCTTTACAGAAAAATCAAGGAATATAACATGGATATTTAACTATACTATGCGTGGGATAAAATTTCACAAAGTAAAGAAAGCAGTCACACCAGGTAGCGGCAGTTTGCCTGCGGTAGGTAGGTATTCCGTTTGATGTATATAATAATATTATGCCCCAAAATGGCACAACCCATGAAAGACTACGGAATAATAACAAAATATAAAATTCGAAGTAAATTTTTTTTCGGAAAAAATATTGCATCTGTTTTTGTATTGGTTGTCGCTTTTTTCTCATGCATTATTTTTACAGCCTGTAAAGTGAGTTACTCTTTCACCGGCGCATCCATTTCTCCGGATACCAAAACTGTGGCTATACAGTATTTCCCCAACCGGGCGCCGAATTTTCAACCTATATTGAGCCAGGAATTCACTGAGGCGTTAAAAGATAAATTTACTTCCCAGACCAGCCTGCAATTGATTAATTCTACAGGAGATCTGAATTTTGAAGGAGAGATTAAGGATTACCGTGTGGAGCCATTAGCAATTCAGCAAAACCAGACTGCATCGTTAAATCGTCTTACAATAACGGTACGCGTGAAATTTTCAAATTCAAAAAATCCCAAGCAGGATTTTGATACCTCGTTTTCCCGGTATGAGGATTATGAAAGCTCAAAAAGCCTTGATTCTGTTGAAAAAGAACTTATAAAACAGATCGTAAAACAATTAGTCGAAGATATTTTTAACAAATCGGTTGTGAATTGGTAATTTTTAATGTATTTTCGTTTTTTAAATTAGCTGAAAGTTTTGCTTTTGCTGCAATATGAACCGGGAGCAGTTTTTAAATTACCTGAAAAATCCATCTTCACTTGACAATAAAAGCCTTCCTGAGCTTACCGAGATTGTCAATGAATATCCGTATTTTCAGACAGCGCATTTGCTCCTTGTAAAAAACCTGCATAACCAGGAAAATATTAAATTTAACAATCAGTTGAAAATTTCTTCAGCGTATATTTTAGACCGGAAAGTTTTATATACCCTGATATATGAAAAATTAGTCAATGAGGTAAAAGAAGCAAAGACCGCTCCTGTTATTGATGAACCGGTTCAAACGGATTTACTGCAAAAAGACCTTGCCTACCTGCCTACCGGACAGGCAGGCAGGCCGGCAGGAATTGAAAAACCCATTACAATAATTGATACTGCGACGATTATTGAAGAATCACCCATTGATATTCATAGAAAAGATGAAATTACAGAACGGATTCCTGAAATATTGCAGTCAGAGCAAACCCCTGCTGAAATACCTGTAATTTCTAAGGAGAAAAAATCTGAACCCATCGTAACGGCTATTGAAAACCCAATAGAAACTGTAAAAGAAGAAGCTCCGGTTATAATAATTAATGAACCTGTAGCAACAATTGAAAATATAATAGTTACAGACAATCCTGTTATAGAAGAACATCCTTCTGAATCTAAAGAGAATTTTATTTCTGCAGAAGCTCCTGCCGATATTAAAATTGGAACAAATGCACAAGAAAAGATCGGACAAATTCAACCGGCAGAAACCGTATCACCGGTTCAGATTGTTGAGAAAAAAGAAGAAATCGCTGAACAAGAGATAAAAGATGAAAAAGACAAAGGTCTTGCAGATTCAGTCATGCAAAAGATCCTAATGCTTCAGAAGTTAAAGTTAAAAGAATTGGAAGCTCTCGAAATGAACGCTTCTAAGGAATTTGAAATTAAAAAGATTGAAAGAGATGATTCTGCAGATAAAGAAATAAAACAAGCTGAAGAAAAAATTTTAGAGCCTGAACAAATTTCTGCAATCGAAATACCGATAGCAAAGGATGAACCTGAAATTGAAAAAACAACTGAAGATAAAAAGACAAGATTTGGCGATCCTGCGAAAGAAACCATTGCTGACAAAATTTTGAGAGAATTGCGTGAAAAGCGCGAAAAACAGGCGATAATATCAAGCCCGATAAAAAGAAAAATCATTACAGAAGAGCCTAAAATAACAGAACCTGTGATAAGCGCTGAACCGGTTGTTGCTTCTGAAAAGAAGGAAACATATTTTATTGATCCGGAACATGAATCCCTGGCAGATAAAATTTTAAAGCAGGTTCGTGAAAGAAGGGAAAAACTCGAGAAAAAAGAAGAAAAAGCCGAAGTTGACAAAGAATTTAAAGTAGAAGAAAAACTGACAGATCCTGTTAATAAACCTGAAACACAAGAAATACCAGAGATAAATATAATTAAGCAGGAAACAGTAACCATACAAACTGAACCTGTAATCACAGTAATTTATGAAGAAAAAACAGAAGAAATTATATCTGAAGAAGTTGCTGTTTCCATTCAACCGGAAGATCTGAAAATTCAGGTTCCGGAACCTGAATTTATTGAAGAAAAATCTTTATATCACGATTTCGATAAGGAAGAGTATCCGGATACGATCATTTTAAAAACTGATCATCCGGTTGAGGAATCCCCGGTTGAATTAACTGAAGAAAAACTGCCGGAAAAAATTACATTTGAAATTATTGAACCGGATATTGCACCCATAACAGTTCTTGAAGCCTTTATAAAACTTCCTTCGCTGGATGAAGACGAAGATTTTGTTGCAGAACCGGAACCGGGAAAAGCCAATTTACTTGTAGATGAAGAGGTCGCATTTACTGAATCGCTCCCAGAGGCAACGACTACCATTCATGAACCCGATCAGATTCCGACAGAAACCAGAATTAATGAAGATCCGGTAATAACCGACACATCGCCCCTGATGGATATTGCCGCTTTACAGGCATTGTTTACGGATATCGTGAATTCTCAGTTAAATAAATTAGTTGATGAAAAATTAGATTTGATTCATACAAAAAATTCTGAGAATATTGAATCTCTTTTAAAAGAACTGAAAAACGAGGTTAACAGTTTTGTTGAAAGATCATCAGAAGCAAGAGATATTATTACAGAAGATTTGGTAGAATTTGATTTTACGGATGAATCCGAAACGCCTGCCGGCGATACCTTGCCTACCGGCAGGCAGGCCGGACAGGCAGGCGGCAGGCAGGAAACAGAAATCGAATTTAAGACTGAAGAAAGTGATGAATCAGAAGGCTTATTTGAATTTGAGAAATCCGGTGTTGTAGATTATTTTGTAAAAGAGAATGTAAAAACCGAAATGAAGCAACCCTTGCCTGTAATTGAAAGTACTGTTTCAAAATATTCAAATCTCAACAGCGATCTGATCGACAAATTCCTGCGCGGCGAACATAAAATTGTACCCGCAGAATCCGCCCGGAGTTATAAAGAGGTCTCAAAACAAAGCATTGAAGAAAGCGAGGAGTGCATCAGTGAAACATTAGCCAGGATATACCTTAAGCAGGGCCATTACAACAAGGCGCTTTTAGCTTATAGAAAATTAAGTTTGAAATATCCGGAAAAAAGTATTTACTTTGCGGCTCAAATTGAAAAATTAAAAAAATTGATTAACGAATAATTAGAAGATATGTATTACGTAATAGCTGTATTAACGATTATTGTTTGTATATTGTTAGTGTTGATAGTTTTGGTTCAGAATTCAAAAGGCGGAGGGCTGGCATCCAATTTTGCAGGCTCAAACCAGATCATGGGAGTGCGCAAAACTGCCGATTTTCTTGAAAAAGCAACATGGACTCTTGCTGTTGGCCTGTTGGCATTGTGTTTATTAGCAAGCCTTACTATCCCCAGAGGTGATGAAGCCGCAAAAACTTCGGCCATGCAAAAACAAATCAGTAATGCGTTAGACCCGTCTCAAGGCCCGAATATTCCAAGACAAACTCCTGCCCAGGGTGATCAGGGCGCCGGACAACAGCAGCAGCAACAGCCCAAAAAATAAATACGACGAACACTTCGACAGGACTTCGGCGTCAGATTAGTTATATACCGTGAGTGGGGTAAATTATTACATTACTTTAAAAGACCCAAGTCCCAAGACCCAAGTCCCAAGAACCAAGTCAACCTTGGAATTTGGAGTTTGAGATTTGGACATTTCGGTTTCTCTCAATGTAAAATTTGGGACTTTATAAAATGTACGGTTTCCTGCCTGCCGCAGGCAAGGTATCCCGTTTCAAGTATAAATTACATCATAAATCGTATCTTTAAAAGTGTCAGTATGTCATACCTGCTGACACCTGTTTTTTCTTTAATGACTTCTTCTGAAAATTTGTCCATTATCTGAGTTTGAAAACTGACACAGGCAATTTTTTAAAAAGAAAATAAATTTAAGATTTCTCTGATGATTACAGCGATTGGTATCAATCTCTAAATGTAGGATACTATTTTTTGGCACAATATATGAAAAACCCCTGTTTCGAATTTTATATATGTTAAACCTTAAATAAAATAGACTATGAGTAAAGTTAAGATTAAACCTTTAGCAGACAGAGTTCTTATTGAACCGCAAGAAGCCGAAGTAAAAACCGCAAGCGGAATTATTATCCCGGATTCAGCAAAAGAAAAACCCCTAAGGGGAAAAGTTATTGCCGCAGGCAGTGGCACGAAAGATGAAAAAATGGAAGTAGCTGTCGGCGATCTCGTTTTATACGGGAAATATGCCGGAACTGAATTGCAGTTTAATGGTAAAGATTATCTTATCATGAGGCAGAGCGATATACTTGCAATTATTTAATTTATTTAAATATCATTTATAATTTATAATTCAAAATTTCAAAAACTATGGCAAAAGAAATAAAATATAATATCGAAGCCCGCGACCTTATTAAGAAAGGCGTGGATGCATTGGCAAATGCAGTGAAAGTGACATTAGGTCCAAAAGGAAGAAATGTCGTTATTGAAAAAAAATACGGCGCGCCACAAATTTCAAAGGATGGCGTTACGGTTGCAAAAGAAATCGAACTGGCTGATCCCTATGAAAACGTAGGCGCTCAAATGGTGAAAGAAGTGGCTCAAAAAACCGCGGATAAAGCCGGAGATGGCACTACAACCGCTACCGTTCTGGCTCAATCCATCATCAGCGTGGGCCTGAAAAATGTAACTGCCGGCGCAAACCCGATGGATCTCAAAAGAGGTATTGACAAAGCGGTTGAGGCTGTTATTGATCACCTTAACAAACAGACAAAATCAGTTAAAGCGGATGCTATTATCAAGAAAGCCGATGCGCTTTTCAAGGAAGAACCTACAGAAGTCAGCCACACTGAAAAGAATAAAATATTACACGAAATTGTTGCAAAAGACGAGATATCACAGGTTGGTTCCATCTCTTCAAACTGCGATAACGAGATTGGCGTAATGATTTCTTATGCCATGTCGAAAGTAGGACAGGAAGGCGTTATCACCGTTGAAGAAGCCAAGGGTATTAAAACCCATGTTGAAACCGTTGAAGGCATGAAATTCGACAGGGGCTACATTTCTCCCTATTTTATTACCAATGCCGAGAAAATGGAAACTGTGCTTGAGCAGCCCTACATTCTCATTTATGAAAAGAAAATATCCGCAATGAAGGATCTTCTTCCATTGCTCGAGGCAAATGTTCAGACAGGCCGTCCGCTCCTTGTCATTGCTGAAGATATTGATGGCGAAGCGCTGGCTACATTAGTCGTGAATAAATTAAGAGGCTCCCTGAAGATTGCCGCTGTTAAAGCCCCGGGCTTTGGCGACAGAAGGAAAGAAATGCTCCAGGATATTGCCATCTTAACAGGCGGTACATTCGTTACGGAAGAAATGGGTTACAAGCTCGAAAATACAACGCTCGATATGTGCGGCAATGCAGAAAAAGTTGTTATTGATAAAGACAATACAACCATTGTAAACGGGAAAGGCAAAAAAGCAGACATACAGGGAAGGGTTCAGCAGATTAAGGCTCAGATAGAAATTACAAAATCCGACTATGACAAAGAAAAACTGCAGGAACGTCTTGCAAAACTGTCAGGCGGCGTAGCAGTTCTTTATATCGGCGCTGCAACAGAAGTTGAAATGAAAGAAAAGAAAGACCGTGTTGACGATGCCCTTAACGCAACAAAAGCAGCGATTGAAGAAGGTATTATCCCGGGCGGCGGCGTCGGATATGTCAGGGCTATCGAAGCTCTCGAAAAACTCAAAGGCGCTAACGAAGACGAAACGACAGGTATCCAGATTGTGAAGAGAGCGCTTGAGGAACCGCTTCGTCAGATTGTTGAAAATGCAGGTCTCGAAGGCTCCGTTGTGGTTCAGAAAATCAAAGAAGGCAAAGACGACTTCGGGTATAATGCAAACACTGATAAATATGAGCACCTGTATAAATCAGGCGTTCTTGATCCGACCAAAGTTGCGCGCATTGCCTTGGAAAATGCGGCATCCATTGCAGGAATGTTTTTAACCACTGAATGCATTATTGTTGATAAGAAAGAAGAAAACCCAATGCCTCCGATGGGCAACCCCGGCATGGGCGGAATGGGTGGAATGATGTAAAAAATAATACAGCCATAACTGAAAAAACCCGGTTGCTGAGTTGCCTGTCCTGAGCTTGTCCGAAGGGAGGTCGAAGCACCGGGTTTTTTTATTTTTTGTAAAGCACAATAACAAAATTTTACTCACGTTTTCTTCACATAACAATACCTCTTCGAATATCTTGTAAGAATTTACTTTTTAATCTCTTATCGGTTAAAAATGCCTGCTGTTGCGGGCTGTTTACAATATTTGTAATTACTAAATTTATTTTATTATGAAAAAAACTGTATTTGTTTTTTTATGGCTCTTGTCATGCTCTTTGCTGAAAGCGCAGACAAATACATCCGTTCTTGTAACCGGGAACTGGTATAAAATGGTAGTCAGCGAAACAGGGATTTATAAGCTTACTTATAACGACCTTGTAAGTATGGGTGTGAATGTAAATACCATTAATCCTAAAAATATAAGGATATATGCGAATGGTGCAGGTATGCTGCCCCTGCTTAATAATCAGGCCCGGCCCGATGATCTTATAGAAAATGCTATCCGTGTTGTAGGTGAAGATGATAATGTTTTTAACGTAAACGATTATATTCTTTTTTACGGGCAGTCGCCTGTTACATGGCATCTAACACAAGACAGCAGCGGATTTGAGCATGAGGTAAATTTATATTCAGATTATACGTATTACTTTTTAAATACTGATATCGGCCCGGGAAAAAGAATTCAAACCCGGCAATCTTTAACTACCACTCCAACTCACAATGTCATCACATTTGATGACTATATGTATCATGAAAACGAATTTTACAATTTCATAAAATCAGGCAAAGACTGGTACGGAGAAAAATTTGATACAACCCTTACGTATAATTTTTTATTTTATTTTCCGGATTTGGATATTTCCAGCCCTGTGAAATTATATACAAAAGTTGCTGCCCGATCCAATCCGTCTTCTTCTTTTTCATTCTATGTAAATTCTCAAAATATTTTGAATGTGAGCGTAAATGCGGTAAATATGTCTAACAACACCGCTTCTTATGCAGCAATAGCTACAGGCTCTGCCAACTTTATCTTTCCTGCTAACACCATTCTGCTTTCAGTTAATTACAATAAAAGTAATTCTGCCTCCATCGGCTGGCTTGATCATATAATATTAAATATAAGAAGGAATTTTTTTATGACAAATCCCCAAATGTCGTTCAGAGACAGATTGAGTGTAGGCTCCGGCAACATTTCACAATTTACGCTTATGAATGTATCCTCAACTATTGAAATATGGGATGTAACAAATTCTGTGAATACAATACAGCAGTTGCCCCGGGAACCGGTAAGTAATTCACAGTTTATATTTGAAGCGGCAACCGATTCTTTGAGAGAATTCATCGCATTTGATAATGATTCTTTCTTAACGCCACAATTTGTTTTACCTGTTGCAAACCAAAATCTTCATGGCCTTTCAGGCGCGAATATGCTTATTGTTGCTCCGGGTTCTTTTGTGAATGAAGCGAATCAGTTGGCCGATCATCACCGGAACCACGATAACCTGACCGTACATGTGGTTACCACAGATCAAATTTACAATGAATTTTCATCAGGTGCGCAGGATATTTCAGCGATCAGGGATTTTGCAAAAATGCTTTATATAAAGGGTCAGGGTACGGCTGATTCTTTAAAATATATATTACTTTTCGGCGATGCATCATATGATTATAAAAACAGGATTGTAAATAATACCAATCTTGTTCCCACTTTTGAATCTGTAAATTCAATGGATCCCACACAGTCGTTTGTTTCAGATGATTTTTTTACCCTGTTTGATTCAACAGAAGGAACTGTTAATGGGATTGAAACTATGGATATCGGAGTAGGCCGGTTGCCGGTGAAAACACAGGCTGAAGCGCAAACCGTTGTGAATAAAATAATACATTATGCAACAAGCGCCGCTACGATGAAAAGTTGGAGAACCGATATTTGCTTTGTTGCAGACGATGCCGAAGACGTTACGGCTCATGAACATCAGGCAGACGACTTGGCAAGTAAAGTAGATACAACATACCCCTGTTACAATATAAATAAGATTTATCTCGACGATTATGTTCAGGTTGGCGATACTTGTTATCCCTCGGTAAATGCAGCAATAAACCAACAGGTCGAAAAAGGGGCATTGATTATTAATTATACAGGCCATGGAAATGAATCAGGATGGGCACATGAACATGTACTTACATTACCTATGATTCAGGCCTGGACAAATTACGATAATCTTCCATTTTTTTATACGGCAACTACCCTTTTTGGCAGATTTGATAACCCAGATTTTTGCAGCGGAGGTGAGGAAGTCCTATTAAATACCGTTGGGGGTGGAATTGGAATCATCGCACCGGCAAGACTTACCTATAGCTCTCCAAATTATTCACTGAACCTATATTTTTATAATCAAATTTTTTCTTTAGATCAAAATGGTAGGCATTACAGGCTGGGTGATATAATAAAAGTAATTAAAAACTCCCAGACCGCAATAAATAAACGTAATTTCAATCTGCTTGGAGACCCTGCAGTAATGTTGGCTTATCCAAAATACGAAGTAATCACAACACAGGTGAACGGAACGAATGTTCAAAATCTACTCGATACGCTTTATCCTGGAAATTCTTTAACTATCGCAGGCTTTGTCGCTGATAATTCAGGTTTGATAATGAATAGTTTTAATGGCAACATACATTACAGGCTTTATGACAAAGAACGGATTGATAGTACACTTGGAAATGACGGCAACCCTCCATTAATATTTCAACGGCAGGACAGCATCCTTTTAGAAGGCGATGCGGATGTTCTCAATGGAATGTTTGAAATACAGTTTACCGTACCTGCAACGATTAGCCCTGGTTATGGCCATCCGAAATTCAGTTATTACGCTACTGATAATATGGAAGATGCCATGGGCTGTTTTGAAGATTTAATCGTTTATGGTTATATAGCGGGTATTACAGAGTACAAAGCCGGAGATATGCAAATCAAAGTTTACCCAACTATTACATCAGATAAAATATTTTGTGAATTTGGTAACACGATGAATAGCCAAATTGATGTTCAAATTTATAATACGGCAGGAGAAACAATTTATAAATGCAAAGCTACACAAGCCGAAAATACAGTGCTCCCGATTGATGTTGCAAAACTAAACAGGGGCCTTTATATGATCCGGCTCACTTCAGGCAATGCGTCTGTTACAAAAAAGTTTATCCGGGAATAATTGCTTTAACCTTCTTTATTCATAAACTTTTAAGTCAGGGCTAAAGCCCTTATTTTACAGTGTTTTCAATAACCACGCCATTAATGGCGTGGTTAAAACACATCACCCATTTTTTCAAGGACTTTAGTCCTTTTGTGAATTAACCAGATAAATTGAAACTATATGTTTTATTCGCAGAAAAAATCCGAACAGATCAGTGCGCATAATCTTTATGCCGCATCACCTGGACGAAGAAAATAAACATGCAAAGCAGGAATATGGCTCCGAAAATAATCAGCGAATAGGCAAGATACGTAAATATCACGGCATCCCCGGATCTGTCCGAAATAATTCGGACCACGGCATCTTTATAAAGGTTTGTGTTTTTAAGAGGCACATAAATATATTCGTAATTCAGAATTTTATCATCCACCTCCATGTTGAGTATTTGTCTTTCTTTGCTTGCAACAACCTTTTGAATGTACTCTAAATGGGAATTGTCTATCACCGCGTCTTTATTCAACGAAAAAGGTTTATCCGTAGTAATAAAAATATCAACTGAAATAATACCGTTATCCGTATTTGAAAAATCAGCAAGCCGTTTGATGATAAAGCTTACGGTTTCGTCAGCCGCTTTTGAATAAATGCCGATTTCAACAAGGTATTTCCCGTCTTTTGTGGGCTGATAACAATATTTTTTTAACCTTTTGGTAGATGCTTCGATCGTGAACCGTTCGCTGATGAATTTTTTTTCTTTAAAAAGGGAGAGCAGCATCTTTTTATGTTTCTCGCCGAAATTAAAGAAGTTTAAATTTTTATCTTTCTCAAAGGTTGTGTTTACAACAATTCCTGCCGTATCAATAAAATAAATATCTTCATTTTTTATATCCATTCCAATGGCCTTCCTGATGTATTGAAGATTTGCTTTATCCACGCCATACATTTTCGGATAAATATCATTAACTAATTTGTCGCTGAACCCTTTGAGCCGGTTTTCAATCTCTCCTTCAATCATGTTCAGGGCAAGATCCTGGAATTCTACGGCTTTTATGATATCCGTAAAAATATCTTTGTTTTTGGAAGTTTTCGAATTGGTTGAATAGTTCCTGAAATTATATACATTCAGAGCAGAGAGAACGATAAGCGTGAGGAAAACGGGGAGGAAAATACTTAAAAAAACTTTTCTGATAACGATTCCTTTCCGGATTGTTGCCATAAATTTTAGTTTGGACAGCCAAAAATACAACCTTTTCTTAAAACAACAAAATTGTCGTTTATTTCAGGAACGACAATGCCTGCCCTTTTACGGTTTTATTGAAACTCCCATTTTCAAATACAAGGGTTCCGTTCACAAAAGTGTGTGTTACTTTTGAATGAAATGTAACACCCTCGAAGGGAGACCAGCCGCATTTATATAAAATATTTTCTTTAGAAACGGTACAGGGTTGATTCATGTTTACCAAGGCAAGGTCGGCATAAAACCCTTTTCTGATGTAGCCCCGTTTGACGATTTTAAATACATCGGCAGGAAGGTGGCACATTTTTTCAACGATTTTTTCAAATGTGATTTTTTTCTGACGATATAATTCAAGCATGATGGACAATGAGTGCTGAACCAACGGGCCGCCGGACATGGACTGAAAATACGGAGCATTTTTTTCTTCCGCAAGATGAGGAGCATGATCTGTGGCTATGATATCAATTCTATTATCTATTACTGCTTCCAGTAAAGATTCTTTGTCTTCAATCGTTTTTATGGATGGATTCCATTTGATAAGCGTACCGTGTTTTTCATAATCGCTCTCATCGAACCATAAATGATGCACACAGGCTTCGGCGGTAATTCTTTTATCTTTTGCCGGAACGGTATTGTCGAGCAGTTCTAATTCCCTGGCTGTTGAAAGGTGTAAAAGATGAAGCCGGGTATTGTGTTTTTTTGCCAGCGCCACTGCAAATGACGACGATTTATAACAGGCTTCCGCGCTTCTGATTTCAGCATGATATTTTACGGGAATATTTTCGCCCTGCGTGTTCCTGTATTTTGCAATATTTTCCTGAATAATTTTTTCGTCTTCGCAATGCACTGCAACAAGATTCTTTGATAATGAAAAGATTTTATCCAATACATCGTTATTATCCACCAGCATGTTTCCTGTTGATGCGCCCATAAAAACTTTTATGCCGCACACTTCTTTGGGAGATGCGTTCAAAAGCTCATCCATATTATCATTGGTGGCGCCAATATAAAATGAAAAGTTTGCAAGAGATTTTTCATCGGCAGTCTTGAATTTTTCTTCGATTAATTTAAGGGTAGTTGCCTGGGGTTTAGTATTGGGCATATCCATAAAAGAAGTTACTCCGCCGGCAACCGCTGCTGCTGATTCTGTAGAAATATCAGCTTTATGAGTGAATCCCGGTTCGCGGAAATGCACATGGTCGTCAATCACGCCGGGTATCAGATATTTTCCTTCCCCAGATATGATTTTGCTGTTTGATAAAATATCTCCGGGAATTTCTCCGGTAAATATTTCCTGTATCTTTTCATGATCCAAAAGAACACTTCCTTTGTAAATGCTGCCTTCGTTAACAATATTCGCATCTTTGATTAAAATCATTTCCCTTTTAATTTTTAATATTGCAAAACCTCCCGAAAACTCCCAATGGCAGCTTAGTCCCGGTTTTTGCCTGAAGATATAATTCCCCGATGCTTAATTTTGATGTTGCCGGAATATTCTCTTTCAGCAGGTTTTCGAGAATGAGTGCAGAAAAGCCAAGAGAGTACGTGTTTATTATAAAGAAATGTTCTTTTTCATCCAGAAGGGCAAGCACGTTTTTTATCATCCCGTTGATATCGCGTTCTAATTTCCAGCTTTCTCCGCTAGGCCCGTGGCCAAATGCCGGCGGATCTAAAATAATACAGTGATATGTATTCCCGCGTTTTATTTCACGCTTTACAAAAGTCATGGCATCTTCAACGATCCATCGTATGTTTGAGAGCCTGTTCAGATCCATGTTTTCTTTGGACCAAGTAACCACCTGTTTTATGGAATCAACATGCACTACATCAGCCCCTGCGCGTTTAGCGGCAAGCGATGCCCCGCCTGTATATGCAAAAAGGTTAAGCGCTCTGGGCTGCGGCATTTTCATTTTTTTTACCGCATGATAAATATATTTCCAGTTCACCGATTGTTCGGGAAATATACCAACGTGCTTGAAAGAGGTGAGTCCTAAACGGAATTTTAAAATAAGATCGGCAGACTTGTATTCTATAATCCACTGGTCGGGCATGGTTTTAAGTTTCTTCCATGTGCCTGATGAACTTGATTTGCTGATAAATTTTACATGGGCGGTTTTTTCCCATTCTGCGGAAGATAATTTTTTATCCCACACAGCCTGGGGTTCCGGACGTATAGTGATATACTTTCCAAAGCGTTCCAGTTTTTCAAAGTTTCCCGAGTCTATGAGTTCATAATCCGTCCACTTATCAGGACACAGAAGTTCCATAGAAAAATTTCAGGTTTGATATTTTTTAAACTGCTACTTTGCCTCCTGCCTCCTGCTTACTGCCTCCTGCCGCTATCATAACTATCCCACTACTTCCTTAATCAGTTTCTTAACTTTATTCCATCTTTCTTCGTCCATCTTCGATCCCACCACTTCAATTACATTTCCGGAACATATTGCGCCGATCTGTCCGCATTTGTTCAACGGCAATCCTTTGGTTAACCCATACAGGAACCCGGATGCATACAAGTCGCCTGCCCCCGTGGTATCAACGCTGTTCACATGGATGATGCCTGCTTTATGAATTTCGTTACCTCTTTTTATCAGCGAACCGTTTTTCCCGATTTTGACAACGGCTATATCGCATAATTTATCAATATCTTCCAAGGCTTCTTCCGGTTCTTTTCCAGTGAAGGTCTTTGCTTCTTCTTCATTTGCAAAAACAATATCAGCGTATTCACTCACCAAGCTTTTCAGAAAATCGAGATTTTCCTGTACCACATTGTAGCTGGCCAGATCAATGGATATTTTCATTTTTTTTGATTTGGCGATTTTTGCCGCCTGAAGTATCATTTCCTGGTTTTGAACTAAGTAGCCTTCAATATGCAGATAGTCGAAACCATCGAACATAAACGATTTGAGATCGCTTGCGGTTAATTCAACAGCAGCGCCGAGATATACGACAAAAGTTCTTTCGGAATCCGGGCTCACCAATACGATTGCCTGCCCTGAAAGGGATGTACTTTTTAATAGTTTTGTGTTTACATTAATGCTTGTCAGATCATTCTGGAATATCCTGCCTGTTTCATCTTCGCCGATTTTTCCAATATAACCAACCTGTGAACCGATTTTTGCCAGTCCATGAATTGTGTTTGCCGCAGACCCGCCTGACGACTGACTTTTCTTTAAATTCCGGGTTCCGTCATTTACCTTTATTATGGTTTCTTTATCTACCAGTTGCATACTGCCCTTGGGCAGATTGAATTCGTTCAGCAAACTGTCATTATCGAGCCGGGTCATGGTATCAACCAGCGCATTTCCTATCCCTAATATTTTTGGCATTATGAAACAAATTAAATTATTTTAAAAAAATATTTTATCCTTTTAAATCAAAGGATAATTGAAAAATTTTTCACAAAGATATTGTTTATTTCAAAATACCTGTTACTTTTGCAATCCCATTTTCCTCCTTAGCTCAGCTGGTTAGAGCACCTGACTGTTAATCAGGGGGTCCAAGGTTCAAGTCCTTGAGGGGGAGCAATAGTAAAATAAAGCCTTTCAGATACTTTACAATTCTGAGAGGTTTTTTTATTTGCATACAATTTGCATACAATCGGTTTTTTTAAGCCTTTTTTATAGTGTTGGTTTTTGTATGTATTTTTCCGGAACTTTTATACAGATTCGTACAAAGTATTAAAATTTTATTGCAGCCGTAACGCCATTACCTGATACTTCTATTAATAATTTTCCGGCCTTACCTACATGGTTAATAGCTTCAATACTGAATATTATTCCGGTTAAAGAAGTTAATGAGCCAATTACAATGAGGGTTGTCCTTGTACCGCTATAGTCTGTTTTGGATTCCCAAATACCATTTTTATCATAGCTTATTTTATCCTTTACTAATAAAGAAGACAATGTAATTAATGAACCAGCACAAACTAAACCAATACCGATATAAGTGTGTTTTGAAAATTTTATTAAATGATTCCCGGCATTTTTAAATTGTGTATTGTTTGACTTTTCTGTTATTACTAAAGACTGATTATTTTTCTGTTGTTTTTTTGGGGGTTCTCCAAATCCTAATTGTACTTTTTTGCCATTAACAATATATTTATAAATCTCAGAGGTATTAACATAGTTAGATTTTTCGGTTCTATATGATTTCGTGTGGGTAAAGTTAAAAATAGTTAATTTGGGAACAAAAAACTTTTATGAAAAATTATACGATAAGCAATTCAGTAAATCTATTTCAGTTATACCTTACGCTGCATAAATTTCCGCATTTATATTTTGAAAAAATTGAAATTTTAATGTCAACAGATTTTTTAAATCGGCATTATATTTCAGGTTGATATTTTGAAAAAATCCTGTTATAGCATTATGGAATTTAGC
>JACREX010000109.1 GCA_016212695.1 Bacteroidia bacterium | reverse complement strand
TGATGAGTAAGGAGCCGATAATATCTCCACGTTTATCTAAGCGTTTGTCAGAAAATATTCCTTGAAAGTTTGGTTTATGGCTTATTTTATTCATCTTTTTTTTGCGACAAAGCTAATAATATTTGTGTCCACACGGTAGCGGCAGGCAGGTAGGCACTTGGCAGTCAGAAACTGCTTACTGCTGCTGCCTCCCGTCTGCTTGTGAACTGTAACAATTTGCCCCTTTTTATGTATAGTTCTTTTCTTCATTTTTGTATCAGACCCGTATGGCCCGATATATTAGTTTCCCGTATGGTTTATTTTGTGATGGCGGCATAATCTCCTATGTTCACTTCGCTGATCCCGCCTTTGAAATCAACATAATTCCCGATCATGGAATTTGATATATTAAGATTTTCCAACAGGGAATTACGCATCACAATACTATTCTTTATTAACGAATTTTTTACAACCGTATTATATCCTACCGAAACATGTGGGCCGATTATGCTGTTTTCGATTTTTACATTTTCACCCACAAAGCAGGGAGGTATAATAATAGAATTTACCAGGACTGCAGAATCTGATATCAGTTTTTCCGATTGACGACCTGCTTGCATGCCTGCAAGTTTTTCGAGTATCCTCTGGTTGGCGTACACCGTGTTGTCCTTGTTGCCGCAGTCGAGCCATTCTTCCACTTCGCCCGGAATCATTTTCATTTTTTTATTTTTCATGTTTTGTAGGGCGTCGGTGAGCTGAAATTCGCCGTTAACAACGATATGGTTATCGAGCAGATATTTTAATTCATTTTTAAGGATTCCGCCGTCTTTAAAATAATAAATACCTATGATGGCAAGGTTTGAAACAAAGTGTTCGGGTTTTTCAATAAAATCGGTGATACTATTTTCCGGGTTAACTTTTAAGACGCCGAAAGAACTTGGGTTTTCAACCCGGTGCGCCCAGATGATGGCATCGCATTGTTCGTCCAGTTTAAAACTAGCTCTGAACAATGTATCGGCAAAAGCAACGATTACCTTGCCGGTGAGAGATTTTTCTGCACAATAGATGGCATGGGCGGTTCCGAGCGCTTCGTGCTGGTAATATATTTTTGGTTTTGCTCCCAGCGATTCTGCAATTCCTTTGAGCGCATCTTCCGCTTCTTTTCCAAAATCGCCGGTAACATACGCTATCTCATCAATTTTTTCGGTGCAAACTTCGGAAATATCTTCAACTAACCGTTGTACAATCGGTTTACCGGCAATGGGGATTAATGGTTTGGGTACGGTTAGCGTATGAGGCCTCATTCGTTTTCCTATACCCGCCATAGGAATAATAATTTTCATGTGTATAAATTTTAATTATTATAATTTGCCCTCGCTTGCCCTTTTATTCCCTAAAGGGACAACCTGCAAAAAAACTGTGTGTGGATTTCCCCTTTAGGGGTCAGGGGCAACGCTGGCAAAATTGATTCATTGATTCATTTTCAAATTATTTTTTCCCGGTGTGGCCGAATCCACCTGCGCCTCTTTCGGTTATTTCAAGCGTTTTCACCTTTTCCCATTCAATGGTTTCGTGTTTTGCTATCACCATCTGGCAAATTCTTTCTCCGTCGGAAATCGTAAAATCGTCATTGGATAAGTTCACGAGAATCACTCCTATTTCTCCGCGGTAATCAGCATCTATGGTACCAGGCGTATTCAGTACCGTAATGCCTTTTTTTATAGCGAGTCCGCTTCTGGGTCTTATCTGCGCTTCAAACCCGCGGGGCAGTTCAATAAACAGGCCGGTAGGCACAAGCGCCCGTTCAAGAGGTTTTAATATTATAGGTTTCGCAATATTTGCGCGCAGATCCATTCCTGCAGAATAAACGGTACTGTATTCCGGTAACGGATGCTTTGAATTATTGACAATTTTTACTTTCATTTTTTGTTACTGTTTAGGTATAGTGGTATAAAGGTATATGGTTTAAAAGCATCTTTTTATCAATGGCAAATTTCTTTTCCTTATTTTCATATACCCCTATTCCTCTATACCTCTAAATAATTTAAAATAAACCTGTAAAATTAATGAATAGAATTCAATTAACAATAAAATTAGTGATTGGTGATTTGTGCTACCTGTTTGGGGAGTTGTACTGCTTATTTGAAGTGTTGTACCAATGGATTTGTGATTTATTAGTTTCTTCACAAATATTTACTCAATAACGATTTTTTTCCATGCCAGCCTTTTCCCTTGCTGCTCCAGCACGCAATAATACACGCCTTTTGCCCATTTTGACGCGTCAATATCTTTTTTATTTTCATTTTCTGAAATAACAAACTTGCGAAACAACTCTCCTTTGGAATTGTATATTTTAAGAAATGCTTTTTCCGGTTGCGGCAAAATAAATTCTACTGTTATATTTCCATTGGCAGGATTCGGATAAACCTTTAATTCTATTTCATTTTCCATTTTCAATTCTCCATTATCTATGTTTACAGAATCCGGATGAATGTACCATTTTGCAAGGCCATAAGCAGAATCGCCGCCGGCTGTGGTGAAGTAACCACCCACATATAGCTCGTCTTTATAAACAGCTAAAGCAGAAACTTCATAATTAGAGTCTGTCTTTAAACAATATTATGTTGATAACTCAAGGGTTTCCAAATGCTAAGAACAAGAATACTTTCGTATCTTTCCTACTTGAAACACAAAGATACAAAAAAACATGAAACTTTTTAATGAACTAAGAT
>JACREX010000113.1 GCA_016212695.1 Bacteroidia bacterium | reverse complement strand
TTTTGAAAAAATAGAATTTTTGGTAGCATCTCCTTGAAAAAATTGGAACTAAATTTAAAAAATCAGGTCGCATTCATGAGCAGACCCTACTTAATGTTCCAAATATATAAATTTCCGGGGTTTACTAAAATACTATACAACAGATTAAACAAAAAACGGAATAAATTTATACCATTGGTAATCGGTTATCGGTTTCGCCTGCGGCGAACAGTAATCGGTAGTTTCTTACTTGACTGACGACTGATGATTGACGATTACTGATTACCGCTTACTATTTACTGAAAAACGTATCAATTTAAGCCCGGTTGATGTATAAAAAGGAAGGATTACTCAAAAACCTTTTCAATCGCATTATACAGATCTGCCTTCTTTATCGGCTTTGCCAGGCAGTCAATACAGCCCGCAGCGATACATTTTTCTTTATCTTCGGAAAAAGCATAAGCAGTCTGGGCAATAACAGGCAAGCCCGGTCTATGGAGCAGTATTTTTTCAGTTGCATCAAAACCTGTCATTTCAGGCATCCGGATATCCATCAGCGCCAAGTCAACCGCTATATCCGATTGGCAAATATCCACAGCTTCCTGTCCATTACGCGCATGAATGACCTTTGATCCGGATGGTTTTAACAATTCGAGGAGGTATAAATAATTTGAATATTCATCTTCTACTATCAGAATGGTTTTATTACTCCAGTTATAATCAATTTTAACCACAGATGAACCGGCTGTCTTCTGCGGTTTAATAAACGGTTTATTCGGTAAGGTAAAAAAGAAGACGGATCCTTCTCCAAGGGTTGATTCAACCCACATTTTCCCGCCCATTATATTTACCAGGTTTTTTGAAATCGCCAAGCCCAGGCCGGTGCCGCCGTATAAACTTGTTTTTACATGATCTGCCTGCATGAAAGGCTCGAAAATAATATCTCTCATATTATCGGGTATCCCGATCCCGGTATCTTTTACAAAAAATAATACCGTTTTATCATCTTCCGCTTTATAACCAAATTCGATAAAACCCTTTTCAGTAAATTTTATTGCATTGCTCAAAAGGTTCGAAAGTATCTGTTTCAGGCGGATCTCATCCGTGCAAAGGGGCATTGCCGGGGCAGCGCTATCCGGAGTAATAACTAATTTTATTTGTGATTTCTGTTTAAGTTGTAATTCCGATTTATAAGAAGAATAAAGCTGATTGAGAACCTGATTCAGTTCGCAGGGTTTTTCAATAATTTTTATTTGCCCCGCATCAATTTTAGAAATGTCAATAATATCATTTATAATCGTAAGAAGCTGCTGTCCGCTGTTTTGAATAATCGTAACAAATTCGTCCTGTTGTTCTTTGTCTAAGGAATCATCATTAAGCAAATTGGAAAAACCGATGATGGCATTCATCGGGGTCCGTATCTCGTGGCTCATATTGGCGAGGAAAGCAGATTTCAGCCGGTCTGATTCTTCGGCTTTAGCTTTTGATTCTTTAAGCCTGTTTTCATATTCTTTTCGTTCGGTTATATCATGACAAATAAACTGAAGCGCCGGCTTGCCCTTAAATTCCACTTTAGAAATTACGGTAGAATGCCAGAGCATTTTTCCCCGTTTATTGATAAACCTGCTTTCATACGATTGCGAATATTTTTCAGTACCGTTAATAAAGTTGCGGATGAACTTCATCACACTGTTAAAATCGTCAGGGTGAACGAACCGGATATTTTCTTCATCACTCACGAAATCGTTGATGGCATAACCTGTCTGGCGTTCGAGCGACGGGTTTGCATAAATCATCCTGTGGCTGTAATCCGTTATAAACACCATGTCGTGGAATGCTTCAACTAAGTTACGATAGCGGCCTTCGGATTCATGCAATACCTTATCCGCTTTTTTCCTTTCCGATATATCACGCACGAAAGTCTGATATGTTGCATCGGGCATTTTTTTAGCGCGCATTTCTACAGGAACGATCAGTCGGTCTTTTCTTAGTAAATCCCGTTCATTGGTTACGGTTTTCCCATCATTAAGAAGATCGTAACGGAGCGGTTTTTCTGATAATACTTCTTTTGAAAACAGGTCGCTCATATTCATTTTCAAAAGTTCGGCTTTTGAATAACCGGTAAGTTTAATTGCGCTTTCGTTAACAGCGATAAAATTCCCCTGTGTATCACTCTGGAAAAAAGCATCCACTGCAAACTCGAGCAGCATCCTGTAGTTTTCTTCCTTTTCTTCTAAAACCTTCACAAAATTCTTGCGATCGGTAATATCGCGAAAAACCGTTTGAAAGCACTGTTTACCCTGAAAATTAACCAGGGTTGCCGCTACTTCAACATCAATGATCTTGCCATCGGGCCGGATAAATTTTTCTTCGATATATTCATTGAATCCCTCTTTTTCCATGACTCTTTTCCTGACTATTTCAATACTATCCGGATGCACAAAACTGAAAGCATTTTTCCCGATAAATTCTTCGGAAGAAGCTACGCCCATGATCTTGGCGACCGATTTATTAGCAAATAACACGGTTCCCATGTAGTGGAGGATAATACCATCCGGCGACATTTCAACAAGATGGCGGTATTTTTCTTCACTTTTTTTTAAAGCTTCTTCAACTTTAATTCGTTCTGTAAGGTCGCGAATTGCAGTCGCCCGACACAATCGCCCCTGATAATTAATATTTCTCCCGCGCAGTTCTCCTAAAAAAGTTGAGCCGTCTTTTCTAAGCCCAACTGCCTCATATGGTTCTTTATATCCGGAAAGAATATTTTTTTGCACTAAATCACGGGATTGCGGAGCTGCCAAAATTAATGCGCTCATACCAATGATTTCATTTGAGTCGTACCCAAACATTTCAATAAAGGCTTTATTTGCAATTAAAATGTTGCCCTTTTCATGTATTGCAATTGCTTCAAAAGCGCTTTCCGCCAACTGACGGAACTGTTCTTCGTTTTCTTTTATTATTTCTTCATTTTTTTCCCTTTCAGTGATGTCGGTAAAAGTCATAACAACGCCATCAATATTATTTTGCAGCGTTCTGTAAGGCAGGATTCTCATCAGGTAGTAATGCCCGTCGAAAATTTTAATTTCCGCTTCGAAAGAGCCGAGATTATCAAGAACATTCTTTATTTCTTCTATTAATCCGGGGTAGTCAATATTTGTTAAAAAATGAGTGACGGACCTGCCGACATCCGAAGGAAGAAGATTAATTATTTTTGTTACTGAGGGTGTAAACCTGCATATTTTTAAATCTCTGTTAAGAAAAATTGTACCAATCTGTGTACTTGTAAGTAAGTTGCTCACGTCGTCATTGAGGCGGGTAAGTTCTTCAATTTTATTCTGAAGTTCGGTATTGGCGGTTATCAGTTCTTCGTTAACCGATTGCAATTCTTCTTTTGATGTTTCAAGCTCTTCATTTATGCTTTGCAGTTCTTCATTCGACGACTGGGCTTCTTCATTCGATTTTTTCAGTTTCTCATTGGAGTGTTCCAGTTCTTCGATAGTGTTATGCAGATACTCCTGAGTGATTTTTAACTCCTTCTCCATCTCGAAAATCTGTTCCTCGGCATTAGATATTTTTTTCCGGGATTTTCTTTTTTTAACGTCTGTTTTTTCTGCAACATCAGTAAATACAACCATTATCAGGTTTTCAAATTCTTTTGGTTTCATCACAGGGATAACTGTAACATTTACCATGTTTGTTGCGCCGTTGCTATTTATTTTTAAGTTCTCATATTTCACCTCTTTTTTTTCAGCCGCTACTTTATAAATAGCGTTTGCCAGATGCATACGCAACCCTTCGCGCGCCATCTGGATAATATTGTTGCTCGGTTCGCCGGTAGCCGGTTCGAGATATTTTCCGGCTTTGCCGCGAACATAAAGTATATCTCCGTGTCCGTTGACAATAATACATGTGTCGGAATAATTTTCGAGTACAGTCTTTTCAGCAAATTCCTTTAAAGAAAGTTTAATTTTCATATCAGAATTATTTACACTATTTTTCTCATTAATCAATATATTCGATTTCGGAAACGACCAGATATTTCTGCCGGTTGTCTTATTTTCAGTTTTTCCGTAAATTTTCCATCTTCTGTCAATCGCTGAAAACATGCCTGACTGAAGATCAACAGTCTCAGAATTTCCTAGGAAAAGAACACCGGAAGGATTCAGCGAATAATGAAAAAGAGCTACAACCTTTTTCTGCAGGTCGGGTTTCAGGTATATAAGGAGGTTTCTGCAACTGATTAAATCAATTTTTGAATACGGAGGATCTTTGATAATGCTGTGAACGGCAAATATCACCCTGTCCCGTATTTTCTTTTTTATTCTGAAATTATCATGGTCTTTAATAAAATATTCCGAAAGGAAATCCGCCGGTATATCCGTAGCGATATTTTCCTGAAAAGTTCCCGAACGCGCTTTTTCGATAGCGGCATTATCTATATCTGTGGCTAATACATGAACTCCTTTTTCTATATTATTCTGTTCCCTGTACCGTTCAAATAACATAGCGATTGTGTATACTTCTTCGCCTGAAGAACAGGCAGGTACCCAAATACGTATCGCATCTTTTTTGTTATTGCTGAATAGTTGGGGAATAATTTTTTTTTCGAATTGGGCAAATGCTTCTTTATCGCGAAAAAAAGAGGTAACCCCGATAAGAAGTTCGTTGAACAAAATCGTGAGTTCGTCGGGGTTATCCCCGAGAAGCCCGATATATTCATCCATAGAAGAAACACAATGTGATCCCATTCTGACATTCAGCCTCCGCTTCAGAGTATTGTTTTTGTATTGCGAAAAATCATGACCCGTATGATTTTTCAATAATGAAATGATAATACTCAACCATTCTTCATTACCGGAAAAAATTTTTTTTCCTTTGCCGGTCATTTAAAATAAATTGTTTTTTGTGTTAATCTGTATGCAAATATAATCATAAAAAAAACGAATGCGCAAAATTATATTTGTAAATCAAAAATAAAAAAATTCCATACAACGAAGTTAAACAATCAAGTTAAATTTGACTTATCTTGTGTCGAAATCATCATCATCCAAGAAGTGGATGTCTTTTTCGCGCTTAATGGTCATGGAGGGAACGCCTTTATTGGTATCAACAATACCTGTAACGCATATCTTTCTTCCGGGCAATTCTTTTTCTGGCGTATAGCTGAAATTTACACGATCCGTCTTCCATATAGTAATTGTAAATATCTGATTCGGAAATTTCTGATCCAAGTTAATAAATGTGCCACCTGATTTTTCATGATATTTTGTTGAAACCACGGTTCCGCAAACCGTAGCTTTTTCTCCTATCAGCACTTTGGCCTGAACCGTGTTGAAAGTTTTTTTAGGTAATGTTTTCGGATCGAGCGGCAGTTCTTCATCCTTTTCTTTTTCTATATACCACTTTTTTATATCAAAGGAGGATTCGATCTTTTGTTCTTCATCTTCGGAAAGCGAAGCGAAAAAGTCAATCCCTGCAAGCTTTTCAACACTGTCAATGCTCACGGCATAGTTCATCACCGGAAACTCGCATTTACCGTTTGGCATGATAAAACCTATACCTTTTTTCTCATCTCCTTCATAATCGAGTACCACCTTGTAAAAAAGTTCAGGTACAGTAACCTGATGTTCGCCGATTGCGGGAAGGCTTTTTTTCAGGATACCTCCTGTAACTACATAAAGCTGCTCTTTGTATTCCGCCACATACTTTCTTAATTTATCTTCCATATCCGCCCAGCGTTCCCTGTTCAGTTCCGGCCTTTGCGGCGCCATATTGGAATAAAAATACGATTCGCTGACCGCTCTTTTCGACCATTTAAAATCTGCCGAAGGCGCCAGGTGGCCCCTGTCATAACCGCTGTTCCAGTAATCATTCTTATCTGCCGTATTCTTCCTCAGCAGGGAATCTTTTCTGAAGTCGTTGGTTCTTGACATGGCGCCATAAATAATGTCGGGAGTTATAATATGAGCCACCCACCGGGCAATGTTATAATCATCGTCCCAGCAGATGGTCATGGCCGAATGGTTAACCACAAGTTTATTTTCCTCCGCTTTGGGAAGGCCCCGTGCCTGAATATCTCTCCGGACGCGTTGCAGCTTTAAATCTTCAAGCTTTGAATTTAACGCTTCTTCGCTTTTCTTAACAGAAAATAATTCCGCTTCCTTTTCTTTGATTAGAACATCCAGGTCTTTGTCTTTTTGTGGAAAAGCACAAAAATTTACCAAAAAAAGAAAAAATAATATAAATACCTGTTTTCTCAAAAAAAGAAGTTTATTTTTATAATCCTAAAAATACAATTATTTTGTCAATGGCATCTCTATAAACTGTTTTTTTCTCGCAAAGATACTGTCTTATTAGTTTCGCGCAAAGGCGAAAAAAAATTGCACGCCAAGTCGCCAAGTACGCTAAGTTTTATATAGGCAAAAACATTTTCTTAGCGAGTTTTGCGGCTTTGCGTGAAAAAAAGGACTTTTGATTCTTAGCGTGAACTATTTTATTTGAAGTTTTTAGAGGTTCCCTCAATTTAAAATTATGGATATAAAAATTACAAAACCCACCCTGCTCATAGACAAAAATAAATGTGTCCATAACATTGAACTGATGAACGGTAAAGCCTTGTCAAGCGGGGTTAAATTCCGCCCGCATTTCAAGACACACCAGTCTGCCGTGGTGGGGAAATGGTTCCGTGATTTCGGCATTGATGCCATAACTGTATCGTCAGTAACGATGGCAAACTATTTTGCTGAAAACGGATGGAACGATATAACCGTCGCTTTTCCGGTAAATATTCATGAGATTGACGATATCAACAGGCTTGCCGCAAAAATAAATCTGAATATTGTACTGCTCAATCCGGAATCCTTAAATTACTTAGAAAAAACAATCACATCAAAAACCGGGGCATTAATCAAAGCGGATTGCGGGTATCACAGGTCGGGAATAGATGCGGATCATATTGAAAAAATATATTCATTATCCAATGCCATAGTGCTATCTACCCGTATTGAATTTAACGGTATCCTGGCGCATTTCGGAAACACATATTCTGCAAAGAACAAAGAAGAAGTAAAAGAAATTTACGAAACATCCCTGTCAAAATTAAAACATCTCTGCCATGAATTGAAAGGAAGATCCGAGAAATTATTTGTTTCTATTGGCGACACGCCTTCATGCAGTGTGATTGATGAATTTAAGGGAGTTGATGAAATACGGCCAGGAAATTTTGTGTTTTATGATTCCATGCAATTGAGTATAGGTTCTTGCACACAGGAACAAATCGCGGTTGCCCTTGCATGTCCCGTGGTTGCAAAAAACAAGGAACGGAATGAAATTGTAATTTATGGCGGCGCCGTGCATTTATCAAAAGATTTTATCGAGGCGAACAGCACAAAAATTTTCGGATACATTGCCGAACCTGAAGAAAACGGATGGGGCGAGATCATTGAAAACACTTTTGTAAAAAGCCTGTCGCAGGAACATGGGATTATTAAAGCATCGGATAAATTTTTTAATAAAGTTTCTGTGGGTGATGTACTTTATATTCTGCCGGTTCACTCTTGCCTTACGGCTGATCTGATGAGGCAGTACCTGACATTAGACGGTGAAAAAATTGAAATGATGAAAAAATAACATGATAATAGTATATTTGTAATTTGTGAATGGGGAATGGCAATTATCATATGCAATGGATAAAATTATACATAGTAAAGTAGGCAGTTGCACTAGGCACTATGCAGTCAGCACTTCGGCTGTGCTCAGTGTCCTGCTAACTGCTGCTGCTTACTGCCGCTTTTAGAAATGTATAAATTTATCCCGTTTTATGTATAAGAATTGCAGGTTACAGCTTGAAAAAATTTAATTGATCTATTTCGAAACGATTATGTCCGGTGAAGTAAATACCCCGCTGATGAAGCAATACAGGAGCATCAAGGCAAAACATCCGGATGCGATCCTGCTTTTCCGCGTGGGTGATTTTTATGAAACATTCAGCGAAGATGCCGTGAAGGCTTCGGAAATACTTGGAATTGTACTCACAAAAAGAGCCAATGGAGCGGCATCGTTTATAGAGCTTGCCGGGTTTCCCTATCATGCATTAGACACCTATCTTCCCAAGCTTGTAAGAGCCGGTCAACGGGTGGCTATATGCGAACAGTTGGAAGATCCCAAGATGACCAAGACTATTGTCAAGAGAGGAGTAACAGAACTTGTAACGCCCGGCGTTTCGCTCAATGACAATGTGCTTGAACATAAAGAAAACAACTTCTTAGCAAGCATACACATTGACAAAAAAATTGCCGGCGTTTCCTTTCTTGATATTTCCACAGGGGAGTTTTATATTTCCGAGGGCACTTTCGATTCCATTGAAAAATTAATACAAAATTTCCAGCCCAAAGAAGTTCTTTATGAACGCAGCAAACAAAATCTTTTCGAAGAAATATTCGGGAAAAAATTTTATACATTTCCGCTCGAAGACTGGGTGTTCACCGAAGAAACCGCTAACGAAAGGCTGCTGAAACATTTTGAAACCACATCCCTGAAAGGATTCGGAGTACAAAACCTGAACTACGGTATAATTGCAGCAGGAGCCATATTAAATTATCTTGACCTCACGGAGCACGACAAACTTCAGCATATAACAAAAATATCACGGATAGAAGAAGACCGCTATGTATGGCTCGACAAGTTCACAGTAAGGAATCTTGAACTTTTTCACTCCATACACGAAGGCGCAAAAACACTTATCGAAGTAGTTGACAAAAGCATTTCCCCGATGGGTTCGCGCCTCATGAAACGATGGATATCGCTTCCGCTAAAAGATATTCAACCCATCCGGGAGCGGTTAAATGTAGTCGAATTTTTTACTCACAATCCTGAATTTAAAAGTGAAATTGAGACCTGTATCAAACAAATCGGCGACATGGAACGGATCATTTCAAAAGTAGCCATGGCAAGGGTTACGCCGCGCGAAGTGCTTCAGTTGAAAATTGCCCTCGGAGCCATTTCTCCGATCCGTGAAAAATGTCTTTCATCGGATAACACAACCCTGAAAAAATATGGCGAGCAACTGAATCCCTGCCAGTCTGTCAAAGAACGTATCGAAAAAGAACTGAAGGCGGATCCACCCAACCAAATCAATAAAGGAGGAGTGATGGCAGAAGGCGTTTCATCTGAACTCGATGAATTAAGAAACATCGCTTTTTCCGGAAAAGATTATTTACTGAAGATTCAGCAGCGTGAAATCGAAAGAACCGGCATCCCTTCTTTAAAGGTCAGTTTCAACAATGTGTTCGGTTATTATTTTGAAGTAAGGAACACCCATAAGGATAAGGTTCCGGGCGACTGGATACGCAAGCAAACCCTTGTAAGCGCTGAAAGATATATAAACCCTGAATTAAAGGAATACGAAGAAAAAATTTTAGGCGCAGAAGAAAAAATCCTTGCGCTGGAGCAAAAATTGTTCAATGAACTTGTTTTCAGCATCGCAGATTATATTGAGCCCATACAACTCAACGCATCGCTGATAGCCCGGCTCGACTGCCTCTTGTCCTTTGCAACCATTGCGCTGCAAAACAATTATTCCCGGCCCGAAATCAACGACAGTCTGATTATTGATATCAAACAGGGGCGCCATCCTGTGATTGAAAAAATGTTACCCATCGGGGAAAGCTATATTGCAAACGATGTATTCCTGGATCATGAAAACCAGCAAATCATTATAATAACCGGGCCAAATATGGCCGGTAAATCCGCATTGCTGAGACAAACCGCATTGATTGTACTGCTTGCGCAAACAGGGAGTTTTATCCCGGCAGAGTCGGCAAGCATAGGAGTGGTTGATAAGATATTCACACGCGTCGGAGCTTCGGATAATATCTCTCTCGGAGAGTCCACCTTCATGGTCGAGATGAACGAAGCCGCCAGCATCCTTAATAATATCTCGCCGAGAAGCCTGATCCTGTTAGACGAACTCGGCCGCGGAACCAGCACCTACGACGGCATTTCCATTGCATGGGCTATTGCCGAATACATTCACGAACACCCTTCGGCCAAGGCAAAAACATTATTTGCCACCCATTACCACGAACTGAATGAAATGGAAAATTCCTTTTCAAGAATTAAAAATTATAATGTATCCGTAAAAGACATAAACAATAAAATTATCTTTTTGCGTAAATTAGTAAAAGGAGGCAGCGAACACAGCTTCGGAATCCATGTGGCAAAGATGGCGGGAATGCCCAAAAGCGTTGTGGGCCGGGCCAATGAGATACTCGGAGAATTAGAACAATCGCACCAGAAAAAAACACTGACCAAACCGGTTGCAGACCTCGCAAGTCACCGTGAAGGCTATCAGCTCAGTTTTTTCCAGCTAGAAGATCCTGTGCTGAAACAAATACGCGATGAAATAAAAAAACTTGATGTTAACACTCTAACCCCTATTGATGCTTTAAATAAACTAAATGAAATAAAAAAGATTGCAGGAATTTAAGCCGTAATAACCTAACCTGCATAAAGCAGAATTCAAAACGAAAAATGAAATAGTAAAATTAAATTTAATTTGAGCGAATTGGTGGGGCGTTTAATAAAAATTTTTAAAAAACCATTAAAAATGTTCAGAACAATGCGGAAATTTAACAGAAAGTTTTCTGATTTCAGAAAAGGATTATTTCGGGGTATATTACTTTTTGCAGTGATTTTTGTCGTATCGTGCAAAACCACTCAGACCCGCCAAGATAAAGAAGCAGCTAGCGAAAGCAAGGCGCAGCAAAACAATGTAACTGCCGACGGATTCATACTTTTACCATCAGGCCTGAAATATAAAATCACGAAAAAGGCCTCCGGTATTCAGCCAAAGACAGGCGATAAAGTTGAGGTGCATTATACCGGCAAATTAACAAACGATACGATATTCGACAGTTCCTATAAAAGGGGGCAACCGCTGCCGTTTTACATTGGCAAGGGAATGGTGATTAAAGGTTGGGAAGAAGGAATTGCCCTTCTCCATGAAGGAGAAAAAGCCACCTTTATCATTCCTCCCGAAATTGGATATGGCAGCAGGCAGATGGGCAAGATCCCATCAAATGCAATGCTGATTTTTGATGTTGAACTAATGAAAGTAACACCCAAAGTTACTCCTGTATCCTTTGATACAAAAGGAAAAGACACAATAAAAACTCCTTCAGGCCTGAAGTATATAATAGTGAAAGAAGGAACCGGCCGCGTACCTTTTGCAGGCGCTAATGTTACGGTGCATTATACAGGGTATTTTCAGGACGGAAAAATGTTCGACTCCTCCGTAGAAAGAGGCCAGCCATTTACATTCCCTGTTGGAAAAGGAAAAGTAATCAAAGGCTGGGATGAAGCATTCACAATTTTAAAAGTTGGAACCAAAGCGCGCTTACTTATACCCTGGCATCTGGGCTATGGAGAATCCGGCGCCGGGAAATTAATACCGCCCAGAACCAACTTGGTTTTTGATGTGGAATTGTTGGAATATAATTAATATTTCAAAGGCATCTGCCTGCCAGTTCACCAGTCAAAATGCAGTAGTGGCAAGGCAAACTTTATAAACTTTTAACTTAATATTTACTGCTCGTGGCTAACCTCCCGCAAATAACACTGAAACCAGGTAAAGACGAAGCCCTCCGCCGCCGCCATCCCTGGGTTTTTTCCGGCGCAATTAAATCAATAACCTGCAAACTGAACGAAGGCGATAGCGTTGAAGTATTTTCGTATGATGGCAGATATCTTGCTACAGGTCATTTTGCAAAAGGCTCCATAGCAGTACGGATTTTTTCTTTCACACAGATTATCCCGGATTACAGATTTTGGGAACGTAAAATTTTTGACGCCTATGTTTTGCGTAAACGGTTAGGCATGGTGGATAATATAGAAACAAATGCTTACCGGCTGGTTCATGCCGAAGGCGATGGAATGCCCGGTCTGATCATAGATATTTATGGCGATACAGCCGTTATACAAGCTCATTCGCTGGGTATGCACAGGATCAGGCATGAAATATCAACGGCGCTGCAGAAAATATATGATGGCAGGTTAAAAGCAGTTTACGACAAAAGTTCGGCAGCTTTGCCGGAATCACTGAAATTAAATTTTCAGGATGGATATTTATTCGGAAAACCAGGTATCAATGAGATATCAGAATATGGAAACCGGTTTTATATTAACTGGGAAGAAGGCCAGAAAACAGGATTTTTTATAGACCAGCGCGAGAACAGAAAATTATTAGGCCAATATTCTATGAATAAAAAAGTGCTTAATACATTTTGCTATTCAGGAGGTTTTTCCGTGTATGCACTAAAATCGGGAGCTGCTTTGGTTCATTCGGTTGACAGTTCGAAAAAAGCAATTGAATGGGCTGTGAAAAATATTGAGATGAATGGTTTTAGCCCGGATATTCATACATGCTATACTCAGGAAACAACAGAATTTTTGAAGACTGCTGAAGAAAAATATGATGTAATCATCCTTGATCCTCCAGCCTATGCAAAACGCCTCGATGCAAAGCACTACGCGGTTCAGGGTTATAAAAGGCTGAATTTACTTGCTTTTCAGAATATCCGTTCAGGCGGGATACTTTTTACTTTTTCGTGTTCGCAGGTGATTGACCGGAAATTATTTACCGATACCATTATCGCTGCGGCTATAGAATCCGGAAGAAACATAAGAATACTTCACCACTTGTCGCAGCCGGCAGATCACCCGGTAAATATTTATCATCCCGAAGGAGAATACCTCAAGGGCCTTGTTCTGTTTGTTGACTAAATCCGCAACTTAATACGCATTTCATATAATTATTTTTGCATGATTTCCGTAAAGCAACTTTAGGCTTAGTTTTAACGTCTTATATTTGGTTTTGAAAAATATTTTTAAATTTGTTTTTTTGTTAATACAATTTTAAATTAAATTTACGTTTATTTTTTCGCTTAACCGATAAAATTTGTAGTTATGAAAAAATTAGTTTTTACCTGCATTTTAGCTTTTACAATCACGGGGCTTATGTTTTCACAATCAAAGAAAGCAACGATTTCTTTTGATACCATGGAGAATGATTTTGGAACCGTGAAGGAAGAAGGGGGGCCGGTAACATGCACCTTTGAGTTTACCAATACCGGCGGTGAACCCCTGATCATTAACAATTGCAAATCATCCTGCGGGTGCACCACTCCCGACTGGACAAAAGCGCCTGTGATGCCCGGTAAAAAAGGTTTTGTTAAAGCTACCTATGATCCTAAGAACCGGCCCGGGAAATTTGATAAAACCATCACCGTTACCTCGAATGCCGATCCGGGCACCAATACATTAAGGATTTTCGGCAGTGTAACCGAAAAAGTAAAAACCACCGAAGATCTTTATCCGCAGAAGATGGGCGACCTGCGGCTTAAATCAAACCATATTGCTTTTGTAAAAATATTTAATACGCAGGTAAAAAGCGATTCGCTTGAGATCATCAACACTACAGATGCTCCTATGAAAATAGGATTCAGCAATATACCCGCGCATATTAAAATGAAAGCGGTTCCGGAAAGTTTAAAACCAAACCAAAAGGGCCTTGTCATTGCCACATATGATGCTACTAAAAAGAGCGACTGGGGTTTTATCATGGACCGGGTGGATATGACCATAAACGATAAAACCGACCCTAATTATAAATTATCCATCAGCGCTACCATTGAAGAAGATTTTTCAAAATATACAAAAGAGCAGCTTGATAATGCCCCTAAAATTGTGTTCGATGATGTGAATTTCGATTTCGGAACCATCAAACAGGGAGCGGTTGCAGAACATGAATATAAATTTAAAAACGAAGGCAGGGGCGACCTGGTGATCCGCAAAACAAAAGCAAGCTGCGGCTGCACTGCCGTGAATCCTCCGAATACCGTGATCAAACCGGGTGAATCCAGCGCTATTAAGGTTAGCTTTAATTCTTCGGGAAAGAACGGCAAACAAAACAAAACCGTTACCGTAACTACCAACGACCCGAAAAATTATTCCATGCTTCTGAATATTAAAGGTACGGTAGAGGGCGGCGATGAAAAAAAAGACATTAAACAGGAGGTTCATTAACTATAAAGTTTTATTGGTAAAGAAAGAGCCGGGCATTTGTCTGGCTTTTTTTATTGAATAAACCCTGTGTTTCCTTTTACTGTCATTCGTTAGCTTGAACAAAAAATAAAAAGATAAAATAATTACATAATTAATGATTCATTGTTAATTTTGTCTTATCTAAAAAAGTCAAATTAAGGTATTATGTCACGATTAATATTTTTATACATGGCGCTGTTAGCATCTCCTGTATTTGCACAGGATAATGACTGCTCTGTCATCAATATCTACCGGGTAAAACAAATGCTCGGTTCTTCTTATAATCTGGAGGTAGATTTTGACGATTTAAAAATGTATGAACTTTCAAATGGCTCGCGCATGTCTTATAAGATGTACACTAAGGATTTTATCAATATTAAAATTTCATCAACTTACATTTTTTTATCAGCCAGCCTTTCTCTTTCTCTCGAAAAGGGAAATATATATTATATCCAGGTTGGTTTTGATAAGATGACACAAATGCCTTTTATAAAACAGGTTGATACATGGGCGGGTGCGCAGCAGTTAAACGAAGATGATAATTTTAAAAAAGAACTGGTGACACTGGAAGAATTTATACCGAACCAGAAGAAAAAAAGCAGTAATGTAAAACAAGATGAAGATAAAACCGAAACAGTAATTGATAATACCCCTTCGGATGTTGATCTGAATATCCCTGAAAATAAAAATGAGAACTCCTACCGGTTTGCCTTAATCATAGGAAATGAAGATTACAGCTCCTGTCAACGGGATTTAAAAAGTGAATCCAATGTTGATTTTGCCGAAAAAGACGCTGCTGTTTTTAAAGAATATGCAACCAAAACATTAGGGATTCCGGCAGATAATATTATTTTCAGGATCAATGCAAAAGCCTTGGATATGGACAGGGATATAGAGAAAATGAGTATGCTTGCTAAAAATACCGGTGGCAAAGCGGAGATTTTTTTCTATTATGCAGGCCATGGATTCCCTGATGAGACCACTAAGGAAGCCTTTCTGATCCCTGTGGATGTGAGCGCTGCGGATATGAAATATGCCGTAAGTCTGAATTCTCTTTATGCTAAATTAACGCAGAACCCTGCAAAAAGAGTCACCGTAATTTTAGATGCCTGTTTTAGCGGAGGATCCAGAAAACAGGGTTTGGTTTCTTCCCGCGGAGTGAAAATTAAACCTAAAGAAAATATTCTGAAAGGTAATCTGGTGGTATTTTCAGCAAGCAGCGGAGAGCAGTCGTCTCTGGCATATAAAGAAAAAAAGCATGGGATGTTCACGTATTATTTATTGAAGAAATTACAGGAAACAAAAGGCAATGTTACCTATAAAAACCTTTCGGAATACCTCACGGAAAAAATAGGCGTTCAGTCAATCATGATAAATTCAAAAGAGCAAAACCCGCAGACAAATATCAGCCCGGATATCCAGGGAAGCTGGGAGGGATGGCTCTTTAAATGATATATACACACCTTAGCCAATCCTATATAAGTAAGGGTCTGTAAAAAAATAAACTTTACAATTATTATAATGATGAATATCGAACTAAGCGGAGCGATCTCACGAACATAGTGAGTAATATTGAACCGCAGAATATCGAAGTATTGAAACACTTCAACACCTGCCTGCCGCCTGCCTGTCCGGTAGGCAGGGTAGGCAAGGTTCAACATTCGTTATTCAGTATTCGTTATTTTTTTAATATTAAATGACAATGTTATTTCTTAACAATTCCTAAAATGAATCGCTGCATTTTGTTACTTTGTATTTCGTATTTTTTCTGCTCCTGCTCTTCCGATAACAATGAAACAAAGAACAACAGATCGGGTAATGCCAAACAAAACGGTATAGAAAAATCTCAGTCGGCAATAAAAAATTTATACGACTCCTCATTAGTAATTGGCGAGATCAATGAAAAAGTAAAATGCAAGGCTGATACCGGTATCTCTTATACATTATATATCCCTTCAAAATACAGTACAGAAAACCGCAGGTATCCGGTGATTTATTTTTTTGATTCGCATGCAAAAGGTATGTTGCCTGTTTCAAAGTACAGGGAACTTGCAGAAGAATTTGGCTACATTATTGCCGGCTCCAATGATTCCAAAAACGGACTGCCTGTTGAAACAACCAATGCCATCGGTAAAACCCTGATTACAGATATTAGCGAGAGATTGTCGGTTGATAATAACAGGATATATACATCCGGTTTTTCAGGTGGCGCAAGAGTTGCCGGCGCCATAGCGCTGAATGGCGGCGTGAGCGGCGTTATAGCCTGTTCTGCCGGTTTGCCGGCTGCAATGCCGGATAAAAAATTCAATTTTCTGGGTATCGCCGGAACCTATGATATGAATTGCTTGGAGATGGAGAAATTAGATAAATCGCTCGAAAAATCCGGATGGAATCATTATTTACTTTTGTTCGATGGCAGGCACGAGTGGCCTCCACTTGAAACCATGAAAGATGCTTTTGCCTGGCTTGCGCTGAATGCCATGAAAAATAAATCGGCTCCAGTTGAGGATCTTTTTATTGAAAAATTTGAAAAAGAAAACCTCTCTGAAGCAGCGAACTTAGCCGCTAAGGAGAAATTTTACCAGGCGAGAACGGTCTATAATAAGCTCGCAGTATTTTTGTCTGGCCTTAAAGATATTTCAATTTTTAATAATGAAATCGCGGCGATAGATGCAAAGCCTGAAATGAAAAAAATTATGGAGGAAAAGCAGAAGATTGAGTCTATGGAAACCGCATTGCAGCAAGCATATCTTCAGGCATTCCAAACAAAGAAACCGGACTGGTGGAAAAAAGAAACAGAAAAATTGCAGGATAAAATCAGCAAATCGGGTAATACTTTTGAAAAAGCTATGTTCAGCCGTGTGCTTGGATTTTTAAGCCTTGTGTCATTTTCATATGTAAATAATTCGTTGCGTGAAAACAATCTGAATGCTGCCGAAAATTATAATAAAATATATGCAATAGTTGATCCTCCGAATCCCGACCACAGGTATTTTGCCGCTTGTATTTATGCCAAAAAGGGCGATATGAAAAAGGCGCTCGATGAACTTGAAAATGCCGCAGGCCTTGGCTTTGACGATATTGAAAGACTTCAGGGAAATGAGATACTCAGACCTCTTTCCGGCAATAAGGAATTTTTAAAAATAATTGATAAAATCAGGCGGAAAAAGGAAAAATAATAATTTCCTTTGTTATACCGAAAACGGGTTAGTCTTTTACGATTTTCAATGATTTTTTGCCCTCCTGCCTGCCGGCAGGCAGGTAATCCCTAAAGAGAAATCATTGAAAATCAATGCTCCGTTCAGGGTTTGGGGCAAACATTGATTTTCAAAAAAAGTAATGATTTATCACGTTTTCAGTATAACAGGCGTTAACGGCGAATTTTAGTTTTATTTTTGCAATAAATTGTATCATGACTAAAAACAATCCCATACTTTTTTTCTGCTTTTTTATTTTCTGTTTTGGCCATATTGCAGCAGGGCAAAACAAAACAGACAGTTTACTTAATGTGCTTAAAAATGCAAAGCACGATACTGCTAAAGCAATGCTTTATATAAAAATCAGTAATCTTCATAGAATTCACGGCAATTACGAAAAGGAAATAGAATATTATCAGAAAACTTTGATGATTTTTGAAAAATTTAATGATAAAAAAAGAATGGCAGGTTGTTACAATGGTATCGGTATTGTTTATAAAAATCAAGGTAATTATGAAAAAGCGATAGAATACTCTATGAAAGCTATAAAAATTTTTGAGGTAATTAATGATAAATCTAGTATCGCTTCCTGTTACAGCAATATTGGCATTGTTCATCAAAAACAGGGTAATTATAAAAAAGCAACAGAATATTATGAGAAAACTGTAAAAATTTTTAAAGAATTTGGCAATAAAACTGCGATTGCATGGTGTTACAAAGATATTGGCAATGTTTATAATGAACAGTATAATTATGAAAAGGCAACAGAATATTATCAGAAAGCTTTAGAAATATTTGAACAATCTGCTTATAAAGCAGGTATGGCTAATTGTTTCCTCAATATTGGAGAAATTCATAAATTTCATGGTAAATATAAAAAAGCAATGGAATATTATCAGGAATCTTTAAAAATTTATGAGGAAATTGATAATAAAAAAGGTATTTCACTTATTTATATGAGTATGGCAGAACTTTATAATAAGTTAAATAATTTTAATACTGCTATTAATTATGCTGAAAAAAGTTTGAAAATAGCAAAAGAAATCAGGACTTTGGATATAGAAAAAGAAATATATTCTTATTTATCAGAAGCATATCAGGGACTACATAATTAGAGTCTGTCTTTAAACAATATTATGTTGATAACTCAAGGGTTTCCAAATGCTAAGAACAAGAATACTTTCGTATCTTTCCTACTTGAAACACAAAGATACAAAAAAACATGAAACTTTTTAATGAACTAAGAT
>JACREX010000108.1 GCA_016212695.1 Bacteroidia bacterium | reverse complement strand
TGATAAAGTACTTTACTATTGAGTTGCTGATTTTTCAAGGGTTTATGAAGGTTTATCAAATTATTATTCAAAATGTTCATGAAAGCCTGTTGGTTTCTACGTTATTTAAAACATTTACTTGAGTGAAACGGATAAGCAGTATAAAAAAAAAGCGTTTGTGAGATAACCTGAAGAATTTGTGAAGAAATATCGAGACATTGTGAGACTACCTCGTTAACTTATATGGCGACACCTTTATCCCTGTTTGACTATGTATTTTCTGTCATTTTATTACAGGACGGGTTTTATGTTTAATACTTCGGACAGTTTTTATGTTTTTTGGGCTAAAGCCCTTTGTTTATGTGAGTTTGTATTACCCCGCCCTTAAGGGCGGGGTAATTGAATAAACCCAGTAATAGAGAGGACTTTAGTCCTTTTATGAAAAAAATGTCCGAAGTATTAATGTTAAAAACTATACTTTAACTTAAACATGAACATATTGTACTCTTTCAGGTTGGCAAACATGTTATCGCCTTTTCCATCGAAGATTACAGTTGAAAGTGTTATTTCGGCATTATCAGTGGCTTTGTATGAAATTTCAGGCATATAAACAATAGCATAATTGTCTTTGATTTTATCCCAATTAGTTACAATAAAACCGCCTCCGAGTGGTGCAATTTTAAGTTTTTCGTTGAAGAATTTTTTCTCGTACCGGATAAAGAAATAATCGTTCAGGTTTTCAGTTCCCCGTTCATGAATAAAGCCGTGCAGGTATTGAAAATTAAGGTATGAACCATCTTTAAAATTATAATCACCCCCTATTATGAATTTTATATACGGTTTCGTTTTATCTAAAAGTATTGAGTCCTGAGTCACAGGAACGGGCGACATAGGATAAAATGCAGATAAATCATTTGTCATTATCACATCTTTTTCGGGAATAAATGCTGCCGCTTCCGCCCAAAATCCAATGCCTGCAATACTTGTTGCCATATCAGCGCCTATGATATGGGTTCTTGCGAATGAAAGCTGAGAATTGATATTTATCCCGCCAAGCGTATCAACCGGTGTGAAGGTATTTCTTACAGAGTATGGCAAACCGTCGCGTCCCCAGATATAGCTTAATGAAAAATCAATACCTTTTGCCGTACCTTTAAATTTTAAACCTGCATTTGAGCTTTCTTCCAAATTATACTTCGGCATTTGCAGATTATCTGAAAATCCTTTTAAAACCATACCCTGCGGTAATTGCATTGTTGGATTTAAAGCATTTGCAAAAATTCCGATAGGCATATTTACTGGCTGAAAAAAGGGAATATAAACAGCTTGTAAAGAAAAATCATTATTAAAATAATAATTCATGTTTATAGCGTCAGATGCACGGTGGCGGCCAAAATCCAAAATGTCTTCCAAGTCAAACGGATTAAGATTGTCCGTTGGATTTAACTTATCGGCTGTACCCCAAACAATACGTTGACGACCGATTTTCAAATCAAGATTTTTTGTAAGAAAAGAAAACATCTGAATGTATGCCTCCCTGATTTCCAGATTATAGGGGTCAACAATTCCTTTGTTATATAAATTAGCGGATGTAGTTAAATTAGGCAAACCGATATTCCGTAACCATATTTCGCTATAGAATTTTGAATTGTCGGTAATTTTTTTGTCAAATTTTAAAGTCAGGCGGTTTTCGTTCCAAGCCCAGTCGTTTTTACCTTTGAGCAGAAAGCGGTCATCGGTTAGTAACTCGCCTGATATTTTTAACTTGCTTTCTTCTTGAACTTGTGGTGTAACAATGCTGTCTTGTGCTTTGATTATACTTGATGTTGCTAAAAGCACGAGGATTACTAAAAATAAATTTGTTCGTTTCATACACTATAATTTATTAATGTTATTTTTAATGACTTTTGATATTAAATTGAAATTATTGAACGTTGTAAGCGCAATTTGGTGTCCCTCCAAAACAAATTCTTTCATTGCCTGAAGTTGATTTGTTTTTTCAAATTTTGTGGGGTGTTTTAAGCCATTCAACATAACATATTTCACTCTTTTTTCCTGAGATTGATAGTAAAGATTGATTAAGGTTTCCACACCAAATTTTGAAATTTTAATATCATCCAGAATTGGTAAAATATCCTTTTTTAAAAGAGCTCTTTCACCCGTAAACGATTTAAAGGGATTTATTTTATAGTTGATTAAAGTTTCTGTTGCTTGCCCTAACACCATATCTGCTTCATTTTCGATAATTGGCTTTGTGAGTTGCAAAAAATGATTTTTTTTCAGACCGGATAAATCGGCATCACAGAAAACAATAACTTCTGAACTTGCCTTTTCAACGCCTAAAGCCATAGCGTTTCCTTTTCCTTGGTTTACGGTAAGATGAATATCAATTATATTAAGAGATTTTAATACTTTAATTACATTGCCTGTATTATCTGTTGAACCATCATTTACAACAATAATCTCATTAAAAATCTTTGAATTGACAACAGAATATATTACATTTTCGATTGTTGTATTTTCGTTATAAGCACAAATAATTGCAGAAACTTTTTTCATATATTTACTTTACAAATTCAAGTGAAAATTTTTCAGGATATTTAGCTGTAACGTCTTTATACATCAGGTTTATTTGTTGCATAACTGATTTTTTATTATCCGGATTTTCAATTATTCCTTTAACCCCGATTTCTTTCTTTTTATAATTTAGAAAACTTACAACAATAGGGACATTCGCTTTTAATGCCATATAATAAAAACCCGTGTTCCAACGGGTAACTTTTGACCGTGTGCCTTCGGGTGAAACAATAATTAGTAATTCATCAGATTTATTTAGCATTTCTGCAACCTGATATATCGCATTTTTATTTAGAACACCACGAACAGGTATAGACCTAAACAGTTTCATTCCTATATTCATAGGAAAAAAGAAAAGTTCTTTTTTTGATAAGAATTTATGTTTTATACCGAGTTCAATAAAATAAAGTTTACCATAAAACGCATCTAAATAGCTTGTATGTGGGGCATATATGACAACAGCTTTTTTTAAATCAGGAAATTTGCCTATGATTTCCCAACCTAAAATATTTGTGAGAATATAACCCGAAATTGTTTTCATATTTTTTCTATTATCATTCCTGAGTTTTTAGATGAAAGAGCTATTTTTTTAAAATATAAAAAACATATTCCAATTGCCCATTTAAAAAGGAGTTGTAAGTTGCTGAACCTTTTGTTGCAGCAAAATTTCTACCTAAATATTGAAGTAACTTTGGCAAAAGTTTTTTGATTAATTCTTCTTTTCTTGATGAATCGAATTGCAGCGCTTCAAAAACATTTTTGGTAATATTTTCAAATTTGATTACTTGAAAATTTGACTTCCTAACTTGAGCTTTGAGTTTTTCTATCTCAACTTTATTTCTAAAATCAGCAAAAAGGAAAAATCCACCAGTTTTTAAATTACAATATACTTCACGCAGGAAAAAATCCATTTGAGAATAGCGGTGTGAAGACTCAATATTTATTATTACATCAAAAGCATTATTCGGGCAGTTAATTCTTAAAGCACTGCATTTAAAAAAATTAATTTTTTCAGAGGTGAAATGTTTTTTACAAAAATTTATTGCTCTATTATTTATATCAATACCGGTTGCTGATTTTGGCGATAGATAGCGATTTAAATAAGATAAGCCGCCACCACGACCGCATCCTATTTCCAAAATATCTTTCCCTTTAATATCTGCGCCTGTAGCAACTAAATGATAAAGTTGTATTGAGTATCTATTTTTTTCATCAGTTTCATCAAGTTTAATTTTATGACCATCCTTAGAATAACCATAGTTCATAAAAATAACTTCTGCATTTTTATCAATTGAACTTAAATACCTGTACCAAAATTTGAAAAACAAATTTTTTATTTTTTCTTTCATCGAGAATTTATAATTTTTTTAACAATATAGCCCCGCTTGAATAGCCACCCCCGAAAACCGAAATAACAATGGTATCGTTTTGCTTAAATTTATTCCAATTCTGAGATAACACGATTGGTGTACTTGCTGATCCAGTATTACCATATAGTTCAATATTCGTGAGAACCTGCGATGGTTGCAAGTTCAATTTTTTTGCAACAAAATCTGTAATTCTGGCATTTGCCTGATGAGGGATAAAATAATTTAATTGATTGAGAGGAACACCATTTTTATACAAAATCTGTTCGGTTTCCTGTATCATATATGTACAAGCGTATTGAAAAACATTTTTACTGTATGGCATCTTTATACCACTGTCATTTGGCCGTAAATACACAGCATCTGTACTTTTGCCAATATGACCTAAGCCAGTAGTATTTATATCAAGAACTTCCAAGTCATCATCTGAGCATCTTTCATTGGATATAAAAATAGCCGAAGCGCCATCGCCCCATAGGAAACCAGATGTTTTATCGGATATGTCATTGTAAGCACTATTGTTTTCAGATACAACAATTAATGCTTTACTGGCTTTTTTATTGGCAAAATAACAATCAACAATTTCTATTACATTTATAAAGGATGAACATGACGAACCGATAGAAAAACATTTTGCATTGCAAATATTAAATTGTTTTTGCACGGCATGAGCTATTGTGCCGACTGTATCATAAGGTGTGTATGTTGCACCTATTATTAAATCAATTTCATTTAATGGAAACGGCAATTCAAAAAAGGCTTTTTTAACTGCTTCAATTGCCATTGTATTGGTGTTTTCACCTGCCTTTGTGCGTCTTCTTTGCGTAATACCACTTTTGGAAATAATTTCCTCTTTGGTAATACCATAATTAGCAAAAAAGTATGCGTTTGGAATTACTATATCCGGTATATAATCAGTTACAATATTTATTATCATATAGTTTTCTTCGATTCCGTTATTTGCTTTTCAATATATATGCAAAGACTTTCAATGTTTTGAACTTCCTGTATAATATCGTCAGGAATAGAAATGCCAAATTTGTGTTCAAGTTCAAGAATTATTTCAACTTCATCAAAGCTATCTGCACCTAAGTCTTTCATCGTAGATTCAAAATTGATTTCAGTTTCAGAAATACCTAATTTATCTGTTAGTATTTCAGTAACTATTGTTTTAATTTCTTGTAGGTTCATTTTCTTATTGTTTTAACTTTCTAACAGAAAAATCATCATCTGTTAAACCTTTGTCGTATTTTACATCGGACATTTGCATTTTTGTTTTATGGTTTTTCTTTAAGTCGGTCATTTCAATTTCAGATGCACTCCAGTAATTGCCTATTTTTCTGAAAGTATATTTTGCTTCTTTTATTTTTGTATTGCCCTTATCGTAGTACTCCATTGATACCGGATAGAAATTTGTTTTATCAATATTTGCAATTATTTTAGAATAGTCGGATGTTGATTTTGGCGTTAATTCAAGTACAAATACATTAGCTTCTGTTTTTAGCAATTTAGGAGTGTATTTGTCGGAATATGGTTTTGATTCCATATCATCATAAGCGAAATCAGTACCTGCGAAATTTTGATTTTTTGCACTTGTTGCAATTCTTCTTTCTTTTCCGAAAGCAGGCAAATACAAATACATAATATCATTAGGTAGAGATAAAACAGCGATTCCCGCTTGTGATGCCGGAGAGGTAAAACGGAATATTCGTTTATCAGTCCCTTTTTGCTGTATGGTTGCCTCTCGGGATTCTTGTTTTCCTCCTTTATCAATTAAAACAATTTTATTCTTCCCTGTCATATCTTTTGGGGAATACATTACATCGTCCATTTTTTTAAGAATGGAATTTGCATCCTGTGCATTGGCAGAAAATATACTGCCTACAGCGCATAATGCGATTAACACGGCGGATTTAATTTTTGAACTTCTCATATTTTATACTTTTTAAAATTAAATAATTGGGTTATTTGTTTTCATTAATTACAATATTCTGATTTTTCAAGGACTTCGTCTGACTGAGTTTTATCATAAGATTTTATTTTTTGAGATTTTTGAGTGGCTTTCATAATTACAGGAAGAAGAGTTATTGCTGCCAGCCCTGAGCTAATCATTGCAACACCTATAATAATACCAAAACGCTGAAGAGGGACAAGGTGGGAAAATATTAAAACAATGAACCCCGCAGCAACTGATAAAACATTAATGATAACTGCCCTGCCACTGATTTGTATGCTTTTTCTCAAAGCTGTGTTCACATCAGGCTCCAGCTTAAAGAAATGATTATAACCTGATATTATATGTATGGCGTAATCACCAACACCTATTGAAATACTGGCTACTAAAACTGTAGCTATGTCAATAGGAATACCTGTCCAACCCATAAAACCATATAAAATAATTATGCTTATAGTCATTGGGACAATGGAATATAAACCCTTTTTTACGGATTTGAACATCAATGCAACTAACGCAAAAGCAAGAATTATTGCTAAAATCATGCTTCGTCGCTGAGTTTGTACAATGCTTTGGTCAAGACGCAGATAAAGAGCCGGAATGCCGGATACTTCAATTTGATAATTCTTAAATTGTTTGATAAATTGATTTAAATCTTCTGAAAATTGGGTAAGAACTTTATTATCGGCAGTTGACATATTTGCCTGTATTAATCCTTCATTTAAGGAATCATTCACGAGTTGTGTCATAATATCCTGTCCGTCTAATAAAAACCAGAGTTGTTCTATTTTGGCTTGCTCCTCGGGTATTTTTTTACCTTCACCCATTGCATTGTTCATTTCTTCTATAAGGTCAGCAACGGATTGCGTATGCTTTATGTAGGGATTTTTCTCCATGAACTTTTGAATTTGCTTCATTACATTAAGCACTTCGGGCGACTGCACATTGCCTTTTACGGCAACATAAACAGGCATACTTCCTGAAAATTTACTTTGCATTAACCTTTCAGTTTTTTGTATATCGCTACCCTTTTTAAAATAATCAATCATATCTACTTTATGCTGGATTCTTGTGATGCCAATAATTGAAATAATTAAAACAAGAGCCCAAGGGATAATAATGTAAGCGGGGTGTTTGTATATAAAGCTTACATTGGTTTTTAAGAAATTATCAAGAAATGATTTTTTATTATTTTTCGGGGTAGTTTCTTTTGTATTGCTTTTAAAATTTATTGAAACAATATGTGCAGGGACAAAAGTCAGAGAAAGAAGTAATGCTATGAAAATACCAACAGCAGAAAATATTCCGAATTGTTGTATCATTGTGAGATAAGAACCGAAAACAAAGGTCAAAAAACCAATCATTGCTGCGATAGCGGCAAGGGATACAGGTAATGTTACATATAATAGGGCGTTTACTAATGCCTTTTTTTTGTCAGGATCAGTTTCAGTGTTTACCCTATTTATAACATGTATAGGCCATGCGCTACCTACAGCCAATAATATAACCGGAATGATACATGTAATCATTGTTAATTCATAATGAAGCAATGAAAGAATGCCCATTGTCCATATAATTGTTATGACAACTGTTAAAAGAGGCAGGGCAACTCCTCTTTTTGACCTGAAATTTAAAAGAAGTATCAGGGCAATTACCAGAAATGCAATAGGACCAAGGAATATCAGGTCATGGGCAATAATTTTACCCGCTTCGTTTATTGTAAAAGGAAGTCCCCCGTAGTAAATTTTGATAGTTTCGGGCAGTTTTAAATTTGTAATTTTCGATTTTATTAAATTAGTTATCTCTTCTTTATCCGAACCATCAAGAATTTTTGCTATAACAAGTGTGGCAGTGGCATCATTGGAAATAATTGTGCCTTTATACATATCTTTTGAAAAGATATATTTCTTTAAGTTGTCAAATTGCTTTGGTGTCTTGGGCAAATTATTTTCGTCAACTAATTTCCCAATTTCAATACCTGCTTCGCTTGATTTAATATCAATAACATCTGTAAGGCTTGTTACGGAACCTATTTCTTTAATCGTTTTGATTGAATCAGTAATTTGCCTGATTTGTTCAAGCGTTTCTTTTTTGAAAATGTTATCTGTTTCAATTGCTATCATCGCTATATCGTTACCGCCATATTGCTTACCAATGCGATTAAATAAAATTGCTGTTTTATCGTCTTTTGGCAGAGAACTAAGAATATCGGAATTTACTTTGATGTCTTTAATAAAGTAGCCGAAAAAAACTGTAAGGACCAATATAGCTGCAATGATTGCTTTTCTGTATTTGATAATTGAAAGAGCTAAATTTTTCATATTTCCTTTTTATTAATTATTGAACAAATTTGTTTAAAAGTCAGTGCAAAGATAAAATTAATTATTGACCAAATATGTTTTTTAGTCATTATTTTTAATAAAAATGTTAAATTATTTTTTTTGAGTTCTTAAACTATTCACAATCATAGATGAAAGTTCATTAATAGTAGTCTCATATTCAGCATACTTGTTTTGCAGAAACAAAGGTATCTCTATACCATTAACGACCATCATAATAATGTTAACAGTAGAATTTATATTTTTCACTTCAAGGTAGCCTTCTTTTTTTCCTTTTTTTAGAATAATGGTTAATTGGATTCTCTCAAATTCAGCAAAATCTTCTCTAACATCTTTTACAAAATGATATTTTTCAAAGAAATCAGCTTTTAGAGTTTCATGGTAGTTCAATGCCTTATGTAATAATTTTAAACGTGTAAGAAAATATTCTTTGAAAATAATTAAAGAATCTTTATCGCTATTAACAATTTGACTTAATTCTGATTTAATCACATTCAGTTCGTGTTTCAGAACTTCGTTAAAGAGTTCTTCTTTGCTTTTAAAATAATAATATAATACCCCTTTTGCTTTATGGATTTGTTTAGCAATTTCATCCATTGTGGTTTTATAGAATCCGTATTTTGAGAAAAACTTTGTGGCTGATTCTACAATTATACTCTTTACTTCAATTTCTTTCATAATGTTTGACTATTTTTGTTTACGGGTCAAAATTAATAAAAAACAGGAACAAGGCCAAGTTTTAATAATTATTTTTGTAAGCGTTTGCTATCTGGAATTTTCAGTCTATGCTGGTACTCGTTTAGTATAATGTAACCTTGCCTGTTTAAAACAGTCATTTACAATGACAAATCCAATGTTCCGGCAGTCTGCGTCAAAAAAAATGATTTCTCTTTTACACAGTCATTATTTCTTTTTCTTTTTTCTCTAAAAGTTCATCCACTTTTTTTATAAAACCATCCGTAAGTTTTTGTACCTCTTCTTCTCCTTTTTTTATTTCATCTTCCGGGATACCTTCTTTTTTCAAGGTTTTCAGTTCTTCGTTGGTATCGCGTCTTACATTCCGTATGCTTACTTTTGCCGCTTCGCCTTCGGTCTTTACCTGTTTCACCAATTGTTTTCTTCTTTCTTCGGTAAGCGGCGGTACGGCTATCCGGATCACTTCTCCATTATTCACCGGGTTAAAGCCCAGGTTCGCTTTCTGTATTGCTTTTTCAATAGGTTCTATTATACTTTTATCCCAGGGTTGTATAAAAATGGTTCGTGCATCCGGGGTGCTGATATTTGACACCTGCGATAAAGGAGACATCACTCCGTAGTAATCCACCGTAATACCATCGAGCATATGCGGGTTCGCTTTTCCTGCCCTGATTTTTACAAGTTCATTGTCTAAATGCACCAATGCATTGTTCATGGTTTGCCTTGCATCGTCTAAGTATAATTGAACTTCTTCGCTCATAATACTGCAATTTTTTATTTTAAAAAACCAAGTAAAAATATTAATTCTTCACCAAGGTTCCAATTTTTTTTCCTGAAATTAATTTTTTCAGATTGCCTTTTGTATTCATATCAAATACAATAACCGGAAGATTATTTTCTTTGCACATGGTAAAGGCCGTGAGGTCCATAATTTTCAGGCCGCGTTTATATGCATCGTCAAATGTGATGGTATCGAATTTGGTTGCGGTCTTCTCTTTTTCAGGATCAGCAGTATAGATACCATCCACCCGCGTTCCTTTCAGGAGCACGTCTGCTTCGATCTCAACAGCCCGTAAGGATGCTGCCGTATCCGTGGTAAAAAAAGGATTTCCGGTTCCCGCAGAAAAGATCACGGGCATTTTTTTTGAAAAGGATTCAAGCGCTTTATGCTTGCTGTATGGTTCGCCAACAGGCGGCATCGGAATGGCTGTTAAAAGTTTTGCATGCATCCCGATGCTTTCAAATGCAGACTGTATGGCAAGGCCGTTGATCACGGTGGCAAGCATTCCCATATAATCGCCGTTGACCCGGTCAAAACCTTTATGGATTCCGGTCATTCCCCTGAAGATATTTCCTCCGCCGATCACAATACCAACTTCTACACCCATTTCTACAATCTCTTTCACCTGGTTTATATACCCGGTAAGAGTATGATGATTTATACCATAATGCTCATCGCCCATCAGCGATTCGCCGCTAAGCTTCAATAATACCCGTTTATATTTAATCATAATATTAATGTATAAAATTCAACTGTAAATAAAAAAGAGAGCAGCGCTCTCTTTTCGGTTTGTCTTATCCTTTCAGCGATATACGCTTAAAGGATGTTACTGTTAAATCCTTGTGGATGCTTTTCAGGTAATCCCGTATCGTCATTTTATTATCCTTCACAAATTCCTGGTTAAGCAATGTGCTTTCTTTGTAAAATTTATTCAATTTCCCCTGAGCGATTTTTTCGATCATGTCTTCGGGCTTGCCTTCTTTGCGCGCCTGTTCTCTTCCGATTTCAAGTTCCTGTTCGAGCATCTTTGCAGAAACATCATCCTTATCAATAGCCACAGGCGACATAGCTGCAATTTGCATGGCAACATCCTTGCCTGCCTGCATGTCAACTTTTATATTCAATCCTACAAGTGTGGAAATTTTGTTTCCAGGGTGAATATAAGGAGTAACCATAGCTGCTTCGATCTTCTCATATGCTGATAAGTCAACCTTCTCACCAGTATTTGCACTTTGTTCAATAACCAGTTCGCCAACGGTACGGCCGTCAATTTTGATCTGTTTTAAAGCCTCAAGGTCAGCCGGATTTTGTTCTAATGCAATATCCAGAACCTTGTATGCAAAACCGGTAAATAACTCGTTTTTTGCAACGAAATCCGTTTCGCAATTTAAAACGATCATAGCGCCCCGCGTTGTATCCGGAATTACTTTTGATAATACAACGCCTTCGCTCGCTTCCCTGTCCACACGCTTGTTTGCTATGGCAAGACCTCTTTTTCTTACTATCTGAACTGCTTCTTCGATATTGCCGTTAGCTTCTTCAAGGGCTTTCTTGCAATCCATCATTCCTGCCCCTGTGATTTTTCTTAATTTGCTGACATCTGTTGCTGATACCTGGTACATATTTATAATTATGATTTTAGGTTTGTGATTTCAGATTTATGATTTTTTTTTTAACTTAATGTTATGAGCCTGCTCCGAAAAGTAATTTCTTTATAAATTGGAATAACGGAATGTTGGAATTATGGGCTTTCCAGATATTCCATTTTTCCATCATTCCCAAATATCGGACTTTTCAGAGTGGACTCATGTCATGGTTTATTTCGTATACCTTATACCTTTATACCTTCTAACTAAGTATTATTTCCTGAATTTTTTATCTCCATGTTTTCGTTCTTCTTTGCTTCCATCTTCATCTCTCGATTTTCTTGCCCTTGTTTTTCTTTCTTTCACTTCACCGGGTTTTTCCTGTGTTTCTTTATGGGCTTCTTTATTTTCTTTAGTAACGGTAGCCTGTTCGGCAATTTTTTCTTTTTCCACTTTCCGTTCTTCGAGTCCTTCATGGATAGCATTTGAAACAATATCAACAATCAGCGAAATGGATCTTGAAGCGTCATCGTTTGCAGGAATAGGGAAATCAATCGGATTGGGGTCTGAGTTGGTATCCACAATTCCGAACACAGGGATGTTAAGTCTCTTGGCTTCTTTAACCGCAATATGTTCTTTGTTTACATCAACAATAAACAGCGCTGCCGGCAGTCGTGTAAGGTCTGCTATGCTTCCGAGATTTTTTTCTAATTTCTGGCGCTGACGTGTTATCTGAAGTTTTTCTCTTTTTGAAAGGTTGTCGAAAGTGCCGTCGGTAGACATTTTGTCAATAGAGGTCATCTTCTTTATTGCCTTCCGGATGGTGGGAAAATTGGTCAACATACCACCCGACCATCTTTCGGTGACATACGGCATATTGATGGATTTTACCTTTTCTGCAACAATATCCTTTGCCTGCTTTTTAGTGGCTACAAATAAAACTTTTCTGCCCGATTTAGCAATCTGCTTCATGGCGGATGCAGCTTCTTCAATTTTTACAACGGTCTTGTGCAGATCGATGATGTGGATGCCATTTTTCTCCATGAATATATAGGGAGCCATGGCAGGGTTCCATTTTCTTTTAAGGTGACCAAAATGTACGCCTGCTTCTAATAATTGTTCTACGCTTGTTCGCATTTATTTATAATTTAAGTTTACATTCTTTTTACTTGCGCAATCATTAAGTAGCTCCGCAAAAACGGAAGTCTTAACAATTTAGATACTAAACTTCGTAAGATATTAACGTTTGCTGAATTGAAATCTTTTGCGGGCTTTTTTTCTGCCGGGTTTCTTTCTTTCAACTTCGCGGGGGTCCCTGGTGAGGAATCCGTTTGCCCTTAATGCAGGTTTATCTTCCGGGTTTATTTTTACGAGCGCTCTTGCAATTGCCATCCTTACAGCTTCTGCCTGGCCTTTAATGCCGCCGCCTTCAATATTGATGTGTACATCATATTTTTCAGTAACCTGCATTACTTTTAAAGGCTGAATAACTATATACTGCAATTGTTCTGTGGGAAAAAATTCTTTAAAATCTCTTTCATTAACTGTAATCTTACCTTTGCCTTCTTTCAGGTAAATACGGGCAACAGCGCTTTTCCTTCTGCCTATGGTGTTGATAATTTCCATACAAATTATTTAATTGTGTTTAAATCAATTTCTTTTGGTAGCTGGGCTTCCTGCTTGTGTTCAGTGCCAACATATACATGAAGATTTTTAAAAAGCTGGTCGCCGAGTTTGTTTTTTGGCAACATACCCCTGACTGCCCATTCTAATATTGCGATATTATTTTTATCGAATACCTGTTTGGGTGATACTCTCTTCTGGCTTCCCGGGTATCCGGAATGTGTGAAATATCTTTTATCGGTCCACTTCTTGCCGGTGAAAACAACTTTATCAGCATTGATAACTACTACATTGTCCCCGCAATCTACATGAGGAGTGTAATCTGCCTTGTGTTTGCCTCTTAAAATCAGCGCTAATTTGGAAGCAAGACGGCCTACCACCTGGTCTTTCGCATCAACCAGTATCCATTCTTTTTTAACAGTTGCTTTGTTGGCGCTTACTGTTTTGTAACTTAATGTATCCACGTGTTTATCTATGTTTTAATATTCACAAATTGAATAAATCCACCTTAAAAAAGATGGAGTGCAAAAATACAATTATATTTCAAAAAACAAGCCTTTTATGAATAAATAATTTATTAACAGCCATTTTTTTCTGAATATTCCCGGAGAATCGGATGTAAAATTGTTCAAGTAAACTTCTTTTTATAGACTGAATACATTCTCCAAAAGCATGGAATTACAATGCTTTTAGAGAAAGATTAAAAAAAATCATTTTTTTTTGGCAAATAATAAAATAGAGTTTACTTTTGCACTCTCTTTAAAGGGAGCATAGCTCAGCTGGTTCAGAGCATCTGCCTTACAAGCAGAGGGTCACAGGTTCGAATCCTGTTGCTCCCACAAAGTAAATAAAGGGTTTCATTATGAAATTTAATCGTGAGCAAATCTTCGTTAGCTTTAACAATCCATTGCTGTAAGTATTTCTTTGTTTCTTCATTCATAAATATACTCCTTCCCTAACTGCTGCCCTTACAATGTGACCTAATAATGTACTTTTAATTTTTATTTCTTCTTCGCTTTCAATTAATACATCTGCAATAATTTCACGCTTCACCAATTTATTTTTTTCATTATATCATTGGTTGTAACTGGGTATAAATTATTATGATATTAATCAATAAACTCTTGTTGTAGAAATCTGTAACTTTTGTTAATAACCTTTCGTAGAATTATAAAAAAAATAGCGGTTGGTTAATAAAATGGGTATATTACCCATGCAAAAATGATTTAGTTTTACAAAAGTTTGTTTATATTTCGTTATTATTAATGTTGAATGGAATACACAGAACTCATACAACAATCGGAACGCTACCTGCAAAATGCAGAGGATGCCTTGAAAAATGCAGGCAGGGAAAACGGATATTTTAAGGATGCAAAATATGTGAAAAGCGCCTGCGGCACCGCCTATCTTGCCGCATTGATGGCAACAGATGCTTTTCTGGCAAAATACGGAAAAAAAGTTCCTGATAAGAAAGGGCGCAGACATGCCGATAATTACAGAGAACTCCTCTCAAAAATGAACAAAAAAATGCTCAATAGCTTTAACACCACTTATTATGTGCTTCATCTGAACGGTTATTATGAGGGTGTCTTAAATGTAAAAATTATTCGAACCGGCTTTAAAGCCGTGGAAGAAATCTTAGAATTAACGAAAAAATGATTATGAGCAAACCAGTTTTTGATATAGAAATTACTACTCCCGAACAAAAAAGCGGTAAAGTGACTGCTGTATTTGATAGCGGCGCATTTCCTACTATTATTCGTCAGGATAAATTGCCGCCAACTCAAATTATCAAATATCATAACCCTGAAATATATGGTGGAGCAGTGCAAGGTAGCAAACTCAATGTAATAGGCTGTACACGCCTAATTGTTGAGTATAATAATAAAATGATTTCTACTTTGGTAGAAGTAGCGCCTCTACTTGCTGCAGATATGCTTATTGGCGCCAGAACTATGCAGGAATGGGATATATCAATAGTTAACAAAAACGGAAAAACAGAAATTAACATTGGTCACGATATGCGCGACCCGGAATTAAATATTATTTGTCAAGTTTCACAAGGTTGTTTATGATAACTTGACAGTAAAAGAACCTAAAACTGAATATAAAAAGAAAGAAAAAAAGCATAAGCAGATACGTAGATAAGTGGATAAGTAGATATGGGGAAAAATCAAGAAAATTAATGAAACATTAAACTCAAAACATCGTATAAAAAATTAATGAATTTAATAAATAAACATAATTAGAGTCAACCCTCTCCGGTAAGGGAGTTTATATAAAGAAAGAGCCTCTTTTTGAAATAATAAATATGAATGCCCTGAAAAAAATAGAAGAAACCGAACGCTACCTGAACAACGCCCGCGAAATATTGAAAAAAGCTGGCAGGGAAAACGGGTATTATAAAGACAGCAAATATGTGAGCATCGCTTGTGGAGCAGCATACAAAGCCGCTGAATTGGCAGCCAGTGCATACCTTTCAAAAAAAGGAATGGAAATTATTAAAAAGAAAGGCAGCAGAAAAAATGTGGACGATTACAGGAAAGCGCTGGCAACTCAAAACAGAAAAGTGTTAAACAGTTTTAATGTATGTTACAATGTGCTTCATCTTGACGGCTATTACGATGGTATTTTAAAAGTAAAAACTATTGAAAGCGGCTTTGAAGCATTGCAAGAACTTATTGATTTTACCAAATAATTATAAATTTATGAATTTAATAAATAAACATATTATCTCTCCCAAAATACCCGCCCTGGTTGCGGCGCTTTTAGGGCTTGTTCTACTCTGTGGAACGACAAACCAGTTGTTTGCAGCCACCTTTACTTCTGTACAAAACGGAAACTGGAATGATGGCGCTACATGGGGAAACGCTTCACCAGGAGTACAGGGAACAGATTGGCCCGCAAATACTGATAATGCAGTGATTTCTGCATCTCATACCGTTACCCTGCCGCTCCTTACCGCATTCACTATTAATGCGCTTACTATTAACGCTACAGGCGCTCTGAATGCAAACGACCTGGTATTTACCATAAATGGAAATCTGATTATTAATGGTACTTTAAATAACTCTTCAGGCACTTCTATAGATACTCGTATGTATGGCGCTAATCTGGATGGCACAGGACAAATAACCGGAGGAAATATGCGTTTTATCTTTTATGCAAATTGTACAATACTGGCTACAGCAAACATTACTGCAACCGGCATTAACCGTTTCCGGTTAAGAAACAACGGTTGTGTTGTTACTAATAATGGAACTGTTACTACTAACCTCGCCATTGTTAAAGATGGAGGTGCAGGAATAAACCCAACATGGACACAAGGCGCTAATTCTTATGTAGAAGTTGGTGGTGAATTTGCAAATATAACATTAAATGCTTCTGCTGCAGGCAATACTGTAGTTTATAATGCAACCGGAAATATAAATATCACCACCCCTTCTGCCAGCACTTATCACCACCTCACTATTATGGGAAGTTCTACCAAAACCATGCTCGCATCTTTAATTATTAACGGCAATCTCACTATTAATGGCGGAACTCTTAACCCCGGTTTAGATGGCAGAGATATTACAATCCGAGGAAACTGGACCAATAGCGGAAGTTTTAATCCGACCACTGCCCGATGGCAACAGCGTGTAACCTTTGATGGAGGCAGCGACCAGTCAATTACCAATGCGTCCGGAGAATTATTTTACCGGTTAACTGTATCAAAAGGAGGAGGAACACTCTTGTTGAATAATAATGTAAATATCAATGCAGATGGCAGTGTTGCCGCCTTTGACCTTACCATGTCGGGTGGCAATATCAACACACAGGGCTACACTATTACTTTGGGTTCTTTGTTATCCGGTGCAGGAACGCTCACCCGCACTGCAGGGCAGGTCATCGGCAAATTCGGCAGATGGATAAATGCCACAGCAACAAATTTCACCTTTCCCGTGGGAACAGCTACCAACTACCGTCCGGCAGTGTTCAACGCTGCGGCTGGGCTTACTAACGGTTTTATCACCATTCAACATATAGCGGGCAATCCGGGAGTACTCTCCCCAACCCCTTTTACCGATGTGGCGGACAATTACAACATGACCTATAACGATGGCTACTGGCAAATTATCGTTCCAGGCGCTGCTGCCTGTACCAATTTCAACATTGACCTTGACGGAACCGGCTTCATCGCATTTCCCATTGAAAACGGACCTGTTCATTTTACCCGCGTTCTCAAACGGGTATCAGGCGCTTGGCAGGCAGGAGCTAATCCGTGTGTGAACGCAGCAGCCGGCTGTCCCAATGGTGTTACCGGCAGTGTGGTTTCGCGCAACCTGATTAGCGGACTTGCCGGTGATTACGCTTTTGTTACCCGCTACAGTTGCACCGCTCCTTCTCCGCCAACCATCAGCGGTTCGGCAAATGTATGTAAAAGCGTTGCCAATGAACCCTATTCATGCACCGGTAACCCTGCAAGTACCTTTACATGGTCATTGCCCTCCGGGGGCGGAACCATTGACCCGCCTTCTTCAGGCATAGGAGTGCGAAACATTACGGTTGACTGGGGCGGAACAGGAGGCGCTGTTACATTGCGCGTGATTGAAAACAACGGCTGTACCAATAGCGACCCATCTGACTATACGGTTACCATTCACCCCGTGCCAACCTCTTCCATCACAGGCAATAATAATGTTACTGAATATACCGATGGCGAGCCCTATTCGGTTACAAATACTGCCGGTTACACTTACACCTGGACCATCACAGGCGGAACACAGGCATCCGGTGGAACCACTAATTCCATTACCGTAAACTGGGGCGCTCCCGGCGCCGGAAATGTGAATGTTGTTGCAACACCATCAGGCGGATGCCCCAATGATGCTCCTGTAAATTTACCGGTTACCATTATTCCGTCATACAACAGCAACGGAACAGGAGGAGGCAACTGGGGAGTTGCCGCATCATGGGAGTGTAACTGTGTGCCTTCCACTACGAGCAGTATCAGAATTTTAAACGGGGATGTTATAACCCGGACCCTTGCCGCTCAAAATATTAAAAATGTAACTATAGATGCAGGAGGCATTTTGGATATAGGCGATATCAACATGACTATTTCAGGAAATCTTGTCGCGGATGGAGAATTAAGAATGTCGGGAGCCACTGGCCGAACTCTGACTTTATCCGGTGTTGGTTCAACTTTGGGAGGTACCGGCTCTATAACGGCTACCGCTGCTTGTGGAACCAAGAGTATAAGTATTTCAGAAGCAAAAACCATCCCTTCTTCTGCAAACCTGCTCATTACTAACGTAAGAATCTCTACCATCGGGGCAAATGTAACCGTTACCAACAACGGCACTGTGAGCATCAATTGCGATATTGTTGGAAACAACGCAACTACATCAAAATGGGTCAATGCAGCGGGTTCGCGGCTGAATATCGGAGGCACGTTGCTCTCTACCGGAGTGCTTGAAGCATCTGCCAGCGGCAACACAGTGAATTATAACCCAACAGCAGGACAAAACGTTAAAGTACCTGTATCCACCTACTATAACTTAGAAGTTACTTCAGGTGCGGCAACAGTTTCACTTATTGGCGCCACTACGGTGACTAACAGTTTGAACATTATCACAGGACGTCTCTGGATTCAAGGAAACAGTATTACTGTAAATGACACCACTACGGTGAGCGGTATATTAGAAAATAGCCTTGCTGCCGGAACAAGAACTTTCACTTATATGGTGGTAAACCCTGGCGGTACGCTTACAACGCAAGGGGGTATCGCTGATCTTTATACGATAACCGCCAATCTGATTATGTATGGGGGCACAATAACTTCTACTGGAGGCACAACGCCTACTTACAATATAGGAGGCACATTTACAGTACCCAGTGGAACTCCCACAATAGGAGCCGGAGATGTTGTGTTTACAATTACCGGAGCCACTACGATTGATGGCAGTTTGACCATCAGCAGCGCCACAGGAGCAAAGACATTTGGCGACTTCACCATCAATACAGGAGGCACATTCACAAGTTCTGCAGCATCTGCTTTTACTGTAACAGGTAATATGACGAACAATGGCACATTCACTTCAGGAGCGGCAACCTACAATCTCAGCGGTGGCGCGTGTCCTTCCGTACCTGTAAAAACTATTTCAGGCACAAGCGGATTTACTTTCGGCGCAGGAATCGTTACGGTAAACGGAACATACCAAAACAATACAACCATCACGGTTCCTAATCTTACCGTTATCTGCTCGCTCACTAACAACAGCACGACTAATATTACCACCACTTTCGGAGGAGCCGGAACTTAGATCAATGCTGCCGGTTCTACGCTCAATGTAAGCGTACCCGACCCTCCGGCCATAGCTGTTACGACTTTTGACCCGTCGGCAGACTGCAATTTAGTGAACTACAACGGCTCTGCTGCACAGACTATACGCGGAGCAACCTATTGCAATTTACAGGTGGCTACTACACTTGGAGCAACGGCTACATTCAGCAATACTGTTCTAACTATCGTGAATAACAATTTTACTGTTGTCAGCGGTGGAATAGCGGCTCATACAGGTGTTGTTAACCTGACGGTAAGCGGAACAACGAGCATCGCCGGCACAATGAACTTCACCACTGCTGCCACAGGCACAAAACAATTTAATGATGTAACTGTGAACAGCGGCGGAGTATGGAATAATGCTATCAATTCGGATATCACTATCAATGGAAATATTCAGCAGGACGGGACATTTACATCGGGAACAGGACTTTATACTTTGGCAGGAGCAACAAAAACGATTAGCGGCATATCGGCGCTGAGTATCAGCAACCCGACAATTTCCGGCTCTTATACCAATAATTATACAATAGCAAACGGCTGCACTTTAAGTGTGATCTTACCAGGACCGATTACATATGCACTGGCAGGAGGGGGAAGTTTAACCCAGGCAACAAATGCGATACTATATGTAGGTGGCGATTTCACTATGACCGGCGCCTTTGACGCAACAACCAATACACCCAATACAGTCTGTTATATTTCAAGTGTTAGCGCTACCCAGGTTGTAAAGGCAACTGCCTATCATCATTTTATCGTCAATAAATCGTTAAATAATGCCAATTTAGCAGGATCAATTACTGTGAATGGAAACTTAACAATTACATCAGGAAGGTTAAATGCGAACGGGGCTAATACCATCACCCTTTACGGCAACTGGTCAAATTCTGCAACATTTACCTACAGCACGGGAACGGTTATTTTCACCGGCACAGCAACGCCACAGACCATATCAGGGGCCACTACTTTCTATAATCTTACTATTAACAAAGCATCGAATAATGTAACATTAAACTCTAATATTACAGTGGCTAATGCAGGTACGCTCACCTTCACCAAGGGAAATATTGTTACAGGTACAAATTATGTCATTATAGCGGCAGGCGGAACTGTTTCGGGCGCTGCTCAGGGAACAGGATGGGTGCAGGGCTATTTGCAGAAGAACATTGCATTAGGCGGTCCTGTGCTTCGCGATTTTGAAGTGGGAGGCGCTTCAGTTTATGCACCGGTAAATATGACATTCGCCAGTGTTACAACAGCAGGTAATTTCATAGTAAAAAACTACGATGGCGACCATTCCCAACTTGCTTCTTCCAACATATATATTGATTCAAGCTTAAACCGCTATTGGCGGCTGACTAACTCAAGCGTTACCTTCACCACCTTTGACGCTGTCTTTAATTTTGTCAACAGTGACCTTGATGCAGGTCCTCCTGCCGTTGACCCTACGTCTACAGGTTTCACAGGAAAGAGATTTGACGGATTTGACTGGGTGAGTATCGGCATTGGCGCAAAAACAGCTACTTCCACACAGATTACAGGCGAGCCTGCATCGGCTTACGCATCAGGGTACAGGGAGTTAGCATTTGGCAAGAGCTTAAAAACAACTGATATTTATACGCGGGTTACCGGCGCTGCAAACTGGAACACTGCTTCTACCTGGATAAGATATATGG
>JACREX010000112.1 GCA_016212695.1 Bacteroidia bacterium | reverse complement strand
TATATTTGTGGTGGTTCGTCCCCGTTTACAAACTGACTGTTTTTTTTGAGCACACATACGTGAGTCCTGAACTCGCAGAGGAAATTGTTTTATCGAAAAACCTTTTGTCTTCCGATAGCTCTTGCTGCCGGAATAGTTGTCCTATTGCATTTAGTGAAACTCTATTACTTGTAATTGCCTGTCTATCTGCAAAAGTCAAATTGAGGTTGTGAGGATTTATAGAGGAAATATAAAAAATATTTCATTACGATTACCAAGTAATAATATTCACTCAATTCCCAAACGACAAATCAAGGAAGCCCGGGTTGAGATAGTAAAGAGGCAAAAGGCGGAGAAAGGGAAAGAGGGTTTTCATGTCTTACTTTTATATGAAGACTATTTTAAATTCTTCGGATGTCTTGGAAGAATTCACTTTTAAAAAGTAAACGCCTTTAGCTAATTCAGTAAAATCGAAACGTTGAACAATCTGGTTCGGATATTTTCTGAAAGATTTCGAATATATTAAAATTCCGATTGCGCTATATAATTCAATATGTATTTCATCCTCTTCATTGTATTGAAAATCCATATTAAAAAAGCCAAAGGATGGATTGGGATATATCCTGATCTGGGGAGAACCGGCTTCAACAACAGTGTCAGGGAAAGCATACGCCCTGATACATAAATCCCTTTCACGGTCGGGTAAATTTTTTCCCAAAGCCTCCCAGTAATCTCCGTTACTGCTCACCCAGCATACATTGTTTTCTATTGAAGGATCCGCATAATCGGCAACTGCGCGTTCAAAAGGAACAGGATATGTGTAACCCGGAGTATAATATTTAACTTTAATATAAAACTCTTCATCTTTATTCAGATGAACCGGGTTGGGCAAATCCACAGCATAATAACCGGGGAATAAAAATATTTTTTCGTGAACAGAACTTAAAACATTAAATAAATGATCTCCTTTTTTTGCTGAATACAATTCAATATCAACCTTTGTATCTTCACTGTTTATTATCAATCCCACCTTTGTGATTTTTTGTTTGCCCGAAGCGACATAACTGACCAACCCGAATGCTGTATTGCTGCTATATCCCAAATCTGATGTTCTTCCCAATTCATCATACAGAAATAATTTCATATCTGTTTTATAATCCATTTTATCCGGAAAGCAACTGACGTCTGATAATACTTTAGCGTCCTGATACGAAATATAAAAATATCCCTGATTGCCCCATGAAATGCCCCAACTGTTTTTTGCAATCCATGCACCTGTTCCTCCTGCCGTTATTTTACTGTCGTCCCAGCCGATGATCAGCACGGCATGATTAACATTTGAATTTCCGCTGTAATAATATGTTTTATACGTGCTATTGAAAGAAACCGTCTGATAAAACATACTGGAAAAAACACCTCCGTAATCGAGTATTGCCTGCTTTACGATATCCTTATCATTCGGAAAATAAACAGCATTTGTTATCAGGGCAACCGGACTAAAGCCGGAATTACAGGGCTTATCAGAAGGGATATAAGGATCCATGATTTCAGGTACCGGACCGGAACCGCGGGTTAAATATGCAGACGCAATCTGATCGTTTCCGCTGGTGCATCCGCTCACTTCAAAGCCATGGCAGTCTTTCATGTTCTCTTCAGAAAGGTCATAGCTTCCGTAGTGATTCTTCAACCAATTGGATTCTACGCTTGCCAGCGTGGCAAATACCCAGCAACACCCGCATGGATTTTGATTTTTAACGGATGTGACATAATTTGAATCACGCCAGTCGAACTTTGCTGGAAATGTATTCAGAGATTTCTCATTATTTTTTTTATGAAAAAACGGCCTTACAGGTGGCGGAAGATAATTTAACGGGTATCCCTCGTCTGTGAATTCCGGCCTGACCGATTTCTGAAAATAATTTATAAATTCGGCATTTAAAGGGGCTTCCTGTAGTTCCTGGGCAAATGATCCTGAAAAACAAAACAGAAAAAATAAAACAGATAATACCATACATGGGTTAAATTTATACATAATAAAGCAGGCAGTCGCAGCCTTGCCTGCCGGCAGGCAGGTAGGCACTTGGCAGTCAGAGACTGCTAACTGCTGCTGCCTACTGCTACTTGTAGAAATGTACGGATTTATCCTGTTTTTCGTACAATAAAAATTATAAACCCAATGCTTTCAGCCCTTGTTCAAATACAATGTCTCTTGGTATTTCCGCTTTGGCAATCCGGTCAAGATCTTTCTGAAGCCCTGCAGCGATATTTCCTTTTGCATCCACCCATTTTTTTGCTTCAGCATAATTCCCGTCCCCTTCTACCGCGAGCAGTTGCGCGCCTAAAGAACTGACCGCTTCTTTTATCTTATCAAAATTCACCTGGTACAACCCGGTTTTTTCATCACGCATAAAAGCGCCTTTTTCATGGAACCAGTAGAAAGTAAGCATATTTGCTTTCCCATGCGCATTTGAAACGCCAAATCTTACGGAACGGAAAATGCCGGCAAAAAAAGTAACATAATTATCCCGGATGTCTTTCCCTTTCATCTCGCCCATCTCTGCAAGTTTTGAAACAAAATATAATCCAAGTATATCAGCTTTGGCTTCTTCGATTGCAGCATAGTAATCTTTCAACGCGTCGCGCACGGTTGCCTTTTGGTCAATGGTTTTCTTAATGCCCAGGCCATGGGCTACTTCGTGAAACATCACATTTTCGAAGAATGCATCGAATTTTACATACCCGCGCTGGTCTTCTGTCATCATAAGGTTGCTGATGGGAACAAGTATTTTTTCAAATTTCGCCTGCATGGAATTTTTCAATTGCAGTTTGCGGCTTCCTTTCTTGGCATGAACTCTTTCGTCATTCGGAAGATTAATGGCAATGTTTTTGCTTCCGGAATTGCAGTCGCCGGCACAATAAATTGCATCGTACACATTCATATCCGAATCCACTCCCGGTTTTTCTTTCTTGTATTTATCATCCACCGGAAGGCTTTCCTGAAGTTTGGGCATTAACGCGCCATACCTCGCAAGACGTTCGCTCCACGCTTTGTCTTTTACCAAAAGCTGACCTGACTGTGCCGCTTTGTAACCAAAAAGCTGGTCGTCGTAATTCTCAATCGGGCCAACCACCATGTCTATGGTATTATTTTTCATGTCCATCCAGGCAAGGTCGCTTTCAAGATAATCGTCCGTCAGCAGGGCTTTTGCACGAAGCTCAAAATAATTTTTCAAGCCGGGATCTTCAGCAAGCGCAGCAGCCTGTTTCAGAAGCTCCGCAGCCTTTTCAATCTGTGCCTTGAATTCATGGTGATACCATACAAGCTCCAGCGATTTGTCCGATTTTCGCTTCAGTATCGTGTACCAGCTTGTTTTATCGGTGTCGTTGAATTTTTCAAATTCTTCCTTGGTAATATCTGCAGGATAAAAATTTGCGCCCTTGGGTTTCTCTCCATATTTTTCAACAAAGGGTTTATCTCCGTCAAGCCTGTCCCACGGGCCATAATTAATCATGGCAAATTGCTTCGCTGATTCATCGGCGATCTCAGAAAATAATTTCTGCTTGTCGCCAAACGTCTGTTTCCAATAAATTTCATCCATGATATCCGCTACATGGATAAGTATCGGTATCATCTTTTTCTCATTTCCGGAAAGTTTGCTTATATCGGTCGTGAGTTTGAATAAAGCATATTCCTTTACCTTTTCTTCCATTTTACCCGGTGTGGTTTTCCGGTTAGTATCATTTCCCGTGCCGCAGGAAACCATAAAAGCAGGAATAGCAACATAAGCTATAATTTTGCTGATTTTCATAAATTGAATTTTCATATTGAACAGATTTAAAATTATGGTATGCAAACCTACTATTTGAATTCTTATTTAACAATACTTCGGTAATTTTTTTTAATGAAGGGCTAAAGCCCTTGGTATTTCTGCGTTTTATCAATTACCCCGACCTTGTTTTCGACAAGCTCAAACACCAGGTCGGGGTAAGTCAAAACGCTCACGAATAGCGGGTTTTAGCCCACGATGAGTAGCGTTGCCACAACGTGGCTCACGCCAAAATGACACCAAAAATTACCGAAGTATTGATTTTACAAAAAGATAAGATGAAAATTTTGCGGGATGAATTTCTAATTTATACAAGCTCTTAAAAATGTTACTACTTTTGGTACGATGGAAAAAGGAATTAATTAATGACTTTAAAAAAAAGAAGAGACATTATTATTACTGCGGCTGTAGTTATAATTTACTACTTCAGCCTTCCTGCACCTCTTTTCAACGACCCTGTCTGCATTGTGCTGGAAGATAAAAACGATAACCTGCTGGGCGCTCATATTTCATCCGACGGGCAATGGAGATTTCCGGACAACAACATCGTTTCAGGGAAATTCAAAAAAGCGCTGGTAGCTTACGAAGACCGTCGCTTCTACTTTCACCAGGGATTTGATCCCATTGCGTTGGGCAGGGCATTGATCGCAAATCTCAAAGCCGGGAAAAAAATAAGCGGCGGCAGCACGCTTACCATGCAGGTAATCCGCCTTGCACGCAAGGGCCGGAGCAGAACCGTGTTTGAAAAATTCATTGAAATCTACCTGGCAACACGGCTTGAATGTACGCACACCAAAAATGAAATACTCGCGCTGTATGCCTCTCATGCTCCTTTTGGAGGAAATATCGTCGGGCTGGATGCGGCGGCATGGATCTATTTCGGGCGCAACCAGCACCGGTTATCGTGGGCCGAAAGCGCCATGCTTGCAGTTCTTCCCAACAGTCCCAGCCTTGTGCATCCGGGGAAAAACAGAAAATTTCTTAAGATAAAAAGAGACCGACTGCTAAAAAAAATGTATCAAAAGAAAATCATTGATCAGAACACCTACGAATTATCGGTGGACGAACCCATCCCGGAAAAGCCGAATAATATTCCGAGAATCGCGCCGCACCTGCTCTCCCGCATTTATAATGAAAACAAAAATGCTGAAAAAACGATCTCAACGTTTCATACAACCTTAGATGTAACCCTGCAAAACAATGTAACTCATATACTCGAAAACCATGCGGATAACCTGTTGCGGGGCAATGGCATTTATAATGCGGCAACCCTAGTGATTGAAGTTGAGAGCGGAAATGTTGTTGCTTATGTCGGAAATATCGGCGACCTTAACGACAAACGATACGGGGCGAATGTGGATATCATCAATGCTCCGCGGAGCACGGGAAGCGTTCTGAAGCCCTTTCTTTATGCCGCCATGTTGTCTTCTGGTGATATTCTGCCCAAGGCGCTGGTGCCGGATATTCCCACTCAGATCAGCGGCTATGCGCCGAAAAATTTCAACTTAGGTTACGATGGCGCTGTTCCCGCCAGAAGGGCTATTGCACGATCTCTGAATATTCCGGCAATACGTATGCTTCAAAATTATGGTATCGCAAAATTTCTTTATATTCTTAAAAAACTTGGCATGACTACAGTAACAAAAAATGCTGAGTATTATGGATTGTCGCTGATATTGGGAGGCTGTGAAGGCAAGCTGTGGGAACTGGCAGGAATTTATGCTTCGATGGCCAGAAGCCTTAACCATTTTATTAACAACAGCGGGCGATATGACCCGGATGATTACAGGCCGCCAAATTTTATTTTCTCCAAAAATAAAAAAATGAAGAGTAAATTTTTCACTTCGCTTGAAAAAAGTTCGGTACTGACTGCATCCACAATATGGCTTACATTCAATACCATGATTGATGTGGAACGTCCCGCAGAAGAAAGCAACTGGCAATACTTTTCCTCTTCACGAAAGATAGCGTGGAAAACCGGGACAAGCTTTGGATTCCGTGATGGATGGGCCATTGGGGTTACGCCGGCTTATGTTGTCGGCGTGTGGGTAGGAAATGCCGATGGCGAAGGGAGACCCAATCTTACCGGCATCCATTGTGCAGCCCCGATTTTATTTGATGTGTTCAATTTATTGCCTCATTCCGGCAAATGGTTCAACCAGCCTTTCGATGATATGTATTATACCGCCACATGCCGCAGAAGCGGTTATCTTGCCTCAGATATCTGTGAAGAAGTGGACAGCGTATGGCTGCCAAAGGCAGGAATACATTTTCAAAAATGTCCCTATCATAAATTAGTGCATCTTGATAAAACGGAGAAATGGCGCGTACACAGCAATTGCGAAGAGCCTTCGAGTATGGTTCACAAATCGTGGTTTATTCTACCTCCCGTGATGGAATGGTATTACAAATCTAAAAATTATGATTACAAAACCCTGCCCGATTACAGGCCCGACTGTCTTGCCAACCTTTTGCATTCCTCATCAAAACCCATGGAGATTATTTATCCAAAAGACCTTACAAAAATCTATGTGCCGGTAGAACTTGACGGAAAACTCGGAAGTACGGTATTTGAAGTTGCTCACAGAAACCAGAATATTACGATCTTCTGGTATATTGATACTAAATTTGCAGGATCCACAAGCCGCTTTCACCACATCGCACTTCAACCGCCCAAAGGAAAACACACGCTTACATTAGTGGATGAGAACGGAGAAAAAATTGAGCAGACTTTTGAGATTATTGATAAAAAATAATCTCCTCCTTATTGCTTCTTCAATACATATTTCATCTTCAGTTTGAATGCATATTGCACCACCGGATCAATCACAACAGGATTCACCACCATGTCGAATTCGTTATACGGAAGCTTGTTATAATACAATGAAACATTGCGTGAAGGAGTCTGGCTGTATTTGGAACTTTTGGTAACCACGCTGATGGAAGGATCGTTGAATGCGGCATATCTTGAATATCTTTCCAGCGGATAGGTGCTTGAAATATCTTCTGTTACGGACTGGTATAAGGCTTCGAATTTTATCCCCAGCTTTTTAAATTCTTTCACTTTTTTATTCATGAGGCGGATCGAAATATTCCGTAATGAATCATAGATTGCTTCATTATTATTAACGATGTAATCCACTTTTACAATATCGTATATTTCATTCTTTGCAGCCTCTACCAGGAGTTTTTCGGCGATCTTCTGGTCTTTGTATTTAATGTGAATATTTTTTTTCACTTCAAAACCTTTGGGAACCTCGTTGTATGATTTACTGAAAAGCTTTTTCTCCACTTCGATTTCAAAAACAGGCACCTGCGAAATAAAATCAATATAGGTGTCATCCGGATTAATGCCTATCGCTTTCAAACTGTTGATAAACGCCATGATCCTGCCATTGATCATCTCGTGGCAGGTCTCTATTTTTTCGCTCACCTGCGATACTCCGAATATGGCCATGTACGATTCTGCTTTCACATTCATCAGCACATTTGTTTCAAGCACTATCACAGTGTCTTTTTCTATAGCGGTATAGGTCGGATATTTGTAATAAAGTGCGGCTGCCTTGCCGCCATATTCATTTTCATAATTGATTTTGTCGTAACTTCCCTTTTCGCTGTACTTATAATCTGCGTTACTCTGGTTGATCATCCAGTTTCCGGCTGCCTGGCCGAAGCAGTTTATAGTTGACAGTTGACAGTTTATAGTTAAGAAAATGACGAAGATTAAAGTAATTGTCCTCATAATTTTAGATTTTAGATTTGTGATTTTAGGACAAATATATGATTTTTAGTAAATATACAAAAACTTCATAAACTGTCTTGATTACTTTTATCAACGTGGCTTACTTCGCTATTAATAGTGTGTAGTTAATGATCGCCATCCAATGAAAAAGGAACTTCCTGCCCGCATACCAAAGGCAGGAAGGCTGGCAATAAGCCCATTTTCAGATTTTATTGCAAATATTAAAGGCATTATTAACTTTGCAATCCTAAAATTAAAATTTATGGGTAAAGTATCAGACATTTCAAAAGGCACATTTGTCAGGTATAACAGAGAACTTGCCGTGGTACTCGAATACGAACACCGCACACCCGGCAACTTAAGGGCGTTTTACCAGGTGAAATTACGCAATATAAAAAACGGAAAACTTATAGAACAGCGGTTCCGGCCTGATGAAGAAATCGAAATTGTACGGGTAGATATCAAAGAACAGCAGTTTCTGTATAAAGAACCCGGGAGCATTGTCTGCATGGATAATACCACATTCGAACAGATCAGCATACCTGAAGAAATATTTGGATCAAGCCTCCCTTTCCTCAAAGAAGGTATGACCATACTTATTTCGTTTGATGGAGACAATCCGGTTTATGCAGAACCACCTATTACAGTTGTATTGGAAATTACTTACACAGAACCCGGTATCAAGGGCGATACGGCAACAAGAACCGTGAAAGCGGCAACAACAGAAGCCGGCTCGCAAATTAAAGTACCGCTTTTTATTAATATCGGCGATAAAGTCAAGATAGATACCCGCACCGGAGAGTATATTGAAAGGGTAAAATAAAATAACTAATTTGCACTTTTCACTTTTATTTTTCAGCTTTTATCTTTTTAGTGTATTTCCTCTGCCTCACTGCCTCAAAAACCACGACAGCACACGATGCAGACACATTTAAGGAATCAATCCGGCCATACATTGGGATGATGATGATATCATCCGAATTTTTGAGCCACACATCGCTTAATCCAAAAGCCTCCGAACCCATTACTATTGCTGAGGGAACTGTAAAATCTGCCATATACAAATCCCTTGCTTTTTCTGTCAATGCCGTACTGTAAATTTTAATTTTATTTTTTCTGAACCATTTGATAACCTCATCCGAAGTACACGCAACAACTTGGTTCGTAAAAACACAACCGATACTGGATCGTATGGTATTGGGGTTATATAAATCCGTCCGGAGATCACAAACGATTACCGCGTCAACATTTGCCGCATCCGCTGTGCGCAGGATGGCTCCAAGGTTTCCGGGTTTTTCGACCGATTCCAAAACTATTATTAATGGATTTTTTTTGAGCGCCAAATCCGATAAGCACAAATGTTTTGACTCAGCGACAGCGATCAGCCCGTCTTTGTTTTCCCTGTATGCAATTTTTTCAAATATATTCCTGCTGATCTCAATGATTTCAGGTTTAACAGTTATGTTTTTCAGTAAAACTGAAAATTTTTTCTCATCTGCAATTTCCGGCGCTTTTATTATTTTCTGAAAAGAATACCCGGCCAGTGATGCTAAGTTAATCTCACGGGAACCTTCAATAATAAAGTTGTTCTGCCTCCTTCTTTCTTTCGATTCCTGAAGGTCCAGTATCGATTTAATCTTTGAATTTTTTATACTCGTAATAATTCCCATCCTGCCTTTTCTCTTTATAAACTAATCGCAAAACCTCCATGAAATCCCGAATTTAAACGAAAAATCATTCACCGGGTAATGCAAAACAGAATAATAATTTCTTTTCGAAATCAACGCTGAAAGATGTTCTGCCTTTAAAAAAATCCTTGCCTTCTTTCTTTGAACAGAAACAAAAAAATCAACATACGGATGGCCCCCGAATTTTTTCTCGTTCTGAAGATAAAACACAGAAGTTGCAGGCATATACGCATATCCATGATAATAAGAATTATAAAAAACATCAAAACCGACATGCACCGGTAACTTACCGGCAAAGGGTTTAAATCTGAAAAATAATGAATGATACAAGATAAGATCGGGTATTCTGATAACGCTGCTGCCGGAAAACTGATAAAGAATATAATTATTTACATAGAACTTCCCGAATCTGAAATTTTTATTCAGAGATGCTGTATATACTGAAAATTCATGCTTTTCCTGTTTAGGAAAGGCTAATGTATCAAAATAAATATAATTAGAAATATTGGCATACGATAATTCTATCGTCAGCTTAAATTTGTGATTATAAAAATTGATCTTAAACTTTGATTCTTCCGTATTTTTAAAACCATTCTCCCAATTAAAATTATTTGAATAATACCGGTGTTCATACCAATCAGGCTTTGTTTTATCATACGTTCCGGATAATCCCAACCAGCAGGAATCCGATCTGCTGTTGAAATATTTCTTCAATTCGCATTTGGCAGAAATATCATCTTTTCGAAATCCTTCAAAATAATATTTTGCTGAAACTTCAAAATTGAATTTTTTCCCGGATTCACTGAATAGCCCGGCAAATAAGCATGAATTGGAAAACAGGGTATCAAAATCAGCGTAACCATATTTATTTATCTGGTAAGTGCCGCCGACTTTAAATCCTACAGGGAACGATTCGGAAAAAAAATCATTGATTTTATAGAGCAATGTGTTTTCAAGTGTTTTATAATAAACAGAATCTTTGGTCTTCGTCGTATCTTTAAACCAGTTTATATAAAAGTCTGTTTTTACATCCTTGTATGTCTTTGAAAATTGTTCATACTTAAAATTATGAATCAGGGAAGAGAAAAATTTTTTGTCGTTTTTATTTATTTTACCTGAGTCTATCGGTACTTCTGATTTTAAAAGATTTATTTTTTGTGTAAAGTAAACAGCCCTGTTATCAATATCTGTTGAAGCATCATTAAGGTTTATGGCAAGCGTCTGTGTTGGTTCAGTTGTTTTTTCAAACAAGGTATCTTCTTCAAGCCCCCCGTTTGTCAATGTTTTAAATCTGTTCCATGTAAGATTTGAAAAAAATGAATATCTGTTTCCTGTGTAACTCGAAAACAAATTCACTGCATGATCTCTTACTTTTTGCCTCTTAAAATATCCTTCTGCCGAGGCAAGATTGTATCTGAATCCGAAATTGAATTTTTTATTTACATTTTGTGTATGCAGAATTTTTAACGTCTGGTCTTTCTTTGATCCCAGGGTATAGAAGACATCGGTATAAGGGCATTTTGTATTATAATAAACTATTTCTTCCGGATGGAACATATAAGCCCGAAAGGGATTTATAAAAATTGGATTATTCGGATTGTTATAAGAATTAGGAATGGATGGTAATCCGTTATTACCCGTCGATGAATTTGAAAACCCATAAGAAAATAATGGATTATACAATTGAAAACCAAAAAGCAACGTATCAATTGAAATTCTATTGGTATCAAATGTTTCAGAAAGGTTCCATGAAACAATTCTGGTGGTATCGGTATTTGCAGGTAAGGCTGTTGCAGAATAAAAAAAACAAAATATATAAATAAGCCATTTTTTCATAATGCCTGACTTTCATAAATTCTGTAAATATACATAGTCAAAAAAATATAACAAATAAAAAAACCTCAACCCTGATAAGGATTGAGGTTTTCGAAAGTCGGCAACGACCTACTCTCCCGCTAAACGCAGTACCATTGGCTCTGATGGGCTTAACTTCTCTGTTCGGGATGGGAAGAGGTGGTGCCCCACCGATATAGTCACCTAAAGATTTTAAGTGTCTGTTTAAAAAAAATTAAGGATTAAGGATTAAGGATTAAGGATTTACGATTTAGGAATAAATGGGGATATTAATCCTTATTCCCAATTCCCTAATCCTAAATTATCCTACAATTCTACAATTGGACTTTATAGACAAACACAAAATAAGGTTGACATGTAGGAAAAGCAATGAAAGTAAAATCGTTTTTGAAAGAAAAGACTAACGGGTAATTAGTATTGCTCGGCTTTGCCATTACTGACTTTACACCTGCAACCTATCAACGTCATAGTCTTTGACGACCCTTAAGGGAAATCTCATCTTGAGGCGAGCTTCGCGCTTAGATGCTTTCAGCGCTTATCTCTTCCAGACATAGCTACTCTGCAATGCAGCTGGCGCCACAACAGATACACTAGAGGTCTGTCCGCTTCGGTCCTCTCGTACTAAAAGCAGCTCCTCTCAAATTTCCTGCGCCCGCAACAGATAGGGACCGAACTGTCTCACGACGTTCTGAACCCAGCTCGCGTGCCACTTTAATCGGCGAACAGCCGAACCCTTGGGACCTTCTCCAGCCCCAGGATGTGACGAGCCGACATCGAGGTGCCAAACCGCTCCGTC
>JACREX010000111.1 GCA_016212695.1 Bacteroidia bacterium | reverse complement strand
GTAACAAAAAACATAAGGAGCAGCAATACTCCTATACCTATTAAAACATACTGAATAATCATAACATAAAATTTTAATGGTTAATATTTAATTTTTAAAAATCTAAAATTAGGTAAAATTATACAAGTAACAAGAAGAAAAGAAAATAATATGTGATACTTCATAAAATCACTAATCACTAATCAAAACTTCAAAACCATATCCTTTTAATTTGACTTCGATTTTGTCTTTACTAATTGTTAAGCCTGAATTGAAATGTGCTTCAAATTTTGAGTTTATGAACTTTTTCGGTAGGGTTAGGGTGATGGTTTTGGGCTCTGAATCTTTATTGAAAATAATAATGGATAGATCATCGAAATAACTGCGTGAGTAGGCAAAATATTTGTCATTTACTGCGAGAACCAGAAAATCCCCATACATAAGAGAAAGGTTATTTTTCCTCAGTTTGATCAGTTTCTCAGCAATATTTTTTGTTTCTTTTTCTTCTTTCGAAAAATTATCGAATTTCATCATTCTGCGGTTGTCAGGGTCATTGGCGCCGGGCATGCCGAATTCATCGCCGTAATAAATGACAGGTATCCCGGGAATGGTCATTACAAATGCTGTGAGCATGGAAAGTTTTTTATAACCAACAGTATTGCCAATTCCCACATCTCTTTGCCATCCGGCTTCTTTATCGTCTTCGTTAAATTTCAGACCTCCGCCTGCCAGCGAAATAAATCGCGCCTGGTCGTGATTGCCTGTGATGTTCCCCATTTTATGATGATATCCGTAAAACGCAAGACTTTCTGACAAAGAATTTTTAAGCTTTTCGAATGACTCGTTATCTTTTGCAAAGATATTGCGCGCATCAAAAAACAGGTTAAAGTCAAACTGCCCGTCGAGTTCTCCCGAATTAACGTAACTGCTTATCAGTTCCCTGCTGCCATATGTTTCGCCAATCTGATAGAAGTGTTTATTTTGGGGATTCAATATCTGGTTTTTTAATTTAAGTGTAAGAACTCTCCAGAAAATTTCCGGAACATGCTTAGTAGCATCATGCCTGAAGCCATCAAAATTGTAGGTTTTCACCCAGTACACGGCAGAATCGGATATGGGGCCGTAAACATCGGGCCTTGCCAGGTCGAGCGTTGGGAGGTATGTATCAAACCAGGTTGTGAGCCTGCATTCGTCCCACAAGCGTATGTTTTTTCTGCCATCCTGAAGAACCATCGATGTGGCCCAGCCCGGATGCTGTTTAAACAGCGGACTCTCTTCATGCAGATGATTAGCCACATAATCTAAGATCACATTCATATTATTTTTGTGCGCTTCAGCGACAAGCGTCTTAAATTCTTCAGCAGTTCCGAACCTGTAATCAATTTTTGTAATTGCTGTGGGCCAGTAACCGTGATACCCGGAAAATTTTCGATGGGGTGGGGGAGATTCGTTATATGCTTTCAGCGGGTTTTGATGAATCGGCGTCATCCAGATCGTATTTACGCCAAGCGAAGAAAAATATCCTTCTTTTATTTTTTGTGTGATACCTGCAAGGTCGCCTCCCATATAATTCGCTTTCGGGCTCACATCCGCATCATTGATGGGTTCATCGTTTTTTGTATTACCATTTTTAAATCGGTCAACAAGCATGAAATAAATAATCTGTGTTTCCAGGTCGGCTCTCGTAAGTTCTGACGAATTGCTTACAACTTTTCCTTTTGTTAACGGGATCAGCAGGTCGTTTGAAACACCGTTTTTATCATATGCCCATACCCTGATAAAAGAACGATCTATTTTTTTTGCATTCTCGGGAACCTGTATTTGTATTTCACGACCCTGTTTTTTTAAAAAACTAACAGGAAGCATGTAATTCTGCCAGAATACAAAAAGTGTATCAGGCGATTTGTTGCAAGACAGTATAATATAGTTGTTTTTGAATTTGTCGGTTGAGAGTTTTAAAGTGGAACCGCTTCCGGAATTACCGACCTGCCTGCCGGTAGGCATGGCTTTGAGCAATGAATTAAATCCCCCCATATTATTATCAACAGAATCTTTATTGGATGGATCGAGCATCCATTTTCCGTCGGCAACAATCTGGTAACTGTATCTTCCCGGATTCAGCAATAGTCCGGTGTTCCAAATCCCGTTGTCATTTTTCATCTCAGTGTTTTTGGGGTTCCAGTTATTAAAATCACCGGCTAATTGAACCTGTTTATATTTTTTCCCTTTTGCGTCAAAACTCATTTGTATTTTTAATTTCCCCGACTTTTTTAATAGTATGGAATATGCGCATCCTTTAATCCAGATTTTCAACTCTGAAATTAATGGAGTTTCGGGCTTCATAGATGCAATGACAGTTACCTGTTTCTTGTCAATTGAAAGCACGGATGACTGATGACAGATGACTGATGACATATGACTGATGCTGTCAATACGTGAAACATCACGGAAGAAATCTTCAAGAATGATTTTTGTAGTGTCATAATTCAGGGTAACCTGTGTGGCCAATCCGAAAATTTCTGATTCTCCGGGCACATTTAATTCATGCTTATTTGAAAGGCATCCGGTTAATAAAACACAAAGCAGTATTAAAATTTCGATTTTCATTGTATGGATTTTTAAAACAGGTTTTAAAGATAGGTATTTTTTAAATTTAATATTTTTTTGTTTAATATTCTATAAAATGGGTATATTTGTGAGAGGAAATTTAAACAGCAGGTTGCAGAAAGTGGCTGATAAAACATAAATTCACAAAATAAAGGAGGAATAAAATAATGAAGAATATCATTATCTTATTAATGATTTTTTCAGTAGGTTACCTGAAATCCCGGGTGGTTATTAACAATTGCGGTTATTTGCATACCTATGGCGACAGTGTGGTAAGAATGTTAACGGCTGCAGATACTACAGGTGTGAATCCCGGAAATGCCGGCTCAGACATCGCATGGAATTTTTCTTCGCTGGTAACCGATTCAACCTATAAGGATTTTCATATGTTTGCGAACCCTGCGTCAACCCCGTGTTATAGTAATTATAACCCCCAGAATAATGCTCTCAATGTAACTCTTGCTGCCAGTTTAGGTCTCACTTTTAATGAGAACGTACAGAAAGGCGCTGGTAATATTGTGATCAAGAATGCTTCCGACAGCACTGTTTTTCAAACTATAGCCGTAACTAATGCTGCTGTTACCGTAAATAATATGAGTGTTTCAATATCTCACGATCCTTTTATATACAATACTACATATTTTGTCATGATTGATTCTGCGGCAATACAAGATATTACCGGAAATTCCTGGACAGGTATCAATGATGCTGCAACATGGAAATTTACAACCCAGGATATCACCGTTGACTGGTGCAACCTGCAATGGCCTGCAAGCGGAGCAATAACCGAGGGCGGTACCTTTGATGTTTATGCGCAGGTTCTTGAAGCCGGGGTAACTGAAGCAACAGGGCAGGGAGCCGGGATTACTGCATGGATTGGTTATAGCACGACAAACAGCGATCCGTCAGGATGGACCAACTGGATTGCCGCTTCTTATCATACTGATAATGGAAACAACGACGAATATTTAGCAAGCCTTAGCGGTTTGGTTTCAGGAACGTATTATTATGCCAGCCGTTTTCAGTTGAATGGCGGCCCCTATCGTTACGGAGGATATTGTTCCTGCGGAGGAGATTTCTGGGATGGTATAACATTTGTGTCGGGAGTGTTGACCGTCAGCGAACCTGATATTGTAAAGCCAACGGTTATTTCTTTTAGTCCAACAGATAATGCAAGCGATGTTATCATAAATTCAAATCTGGTAATTAAATTTTCCGAACCGGTTCAAAAAGGAACGGGAAGTATTTTGATCCAGAAATCTGCCGACAGTTCATTCGTTCAGTTGATAGATGTTACAACAACATCTGTTACTGTAAGCGATTCAACTGTTACAATAAATCCTGATGATTTTTTGTATGGTACAGGGTATTATATTCAGATAGATTCAAGTGCTGTCACAGATATGGCAGGAAATAAATTTGCAGGAATATATAATGCAACTACCTGGAATTTTACTACTGGAGTCAATATGCAAACTATAGACTGGTGTAATCTCCAGTGGCCTGATGTAGGAAGCATCACCTTGGGTGGCGCGTATGTTGTATATGCACAGGTTTACGTATCGGGTATTACAAATGCTGCAGGACAGGGTTCAGGAATAACAGCCTGGATCGGATATGGTACTGCGAACCCTGATCCTTCTACCTGGACAAACTGGATAAGTGCGACATATAATGCAGATCAGGGAAACAATGATGAATACATGGCAGATATCGGCGCTTCCATTACTTCATTGGGAACCTGGTATTATGCCAGTCTTTTCCATCTGGACGGCGACCCTCATTTTTATTATGGCGGTTACAATTCAGGAGGCGGTGGTTTCTGGGATGGCGCCAATAATATTTCAGGAGTTCTTGATGTTATCACAGGTATAAATGAAATATCAAATAATGTTTCCGTATCTGTTTTCCCGGTTCCTGCATCCGGAATGTTAAATATAAATATTCAAAGCAGTGAATCTTTAATCTATGTTAAATTATTAAATACAATAGGAAAGGTTGTATATTCTGAAAAGATTGAATCTACTGGTAATATTATGAAATCAATTCCTGTTGACAAATTTGCCAAAGGCGTGTATCTGCTGAATATTTTAGGAAATGAAATGAATGTTAAAAGAACTGTGATTATACAATAGATTTGAACTTATTATTATAAATTTTGTAAAGATTCCAATGTCATACTTCGACTACGCTCAGCATGACCTTAAAGCCTTCGTCATAATGAGCGAAGTCGAATTATAGAAGGATTGATCAGTTCATAATTTTCATGAATAAAAAAGGATAAATTAAACCTTAAAATTATGAAGAAATTTTACTGGATTTCTGCATTACTTATTGTATTATTTGCATCCATTTCTTTTTCGCAGCCCGGTTTTGTCAGAGGTGATTTCGGCATGGGATGGAACGATTACCAGATGACAGACCGGGGTGTTGTGAAAGTTGTGTTAATTCATGCGGATACGACAAATCCCGGGGCTCAATTTGTATTTACCCAAGATCTCAGTTACAATCCCAAATGGTGCGGAAGCACAACAGACTTTCAGCGTGCGGTGAACCAGTATCTGCTGGATGCTTCGTATTATTTCACTACCGGTTCATGGGATCATGATCTCACGGTTCCTATATTAATTGGTAAATATTATACCATCATCACTTCGAAACATGCAACTTCGAATAATGATATTTCAATCCTTGAAACGGATTTTCAACCTGTGGGCATTGCTGCTGTTTCGCATACTCCTGCCGGTAATCCTGCGCAGGGTGTTCCTGTTATTGTTTCTGTTACGCTGACCGGACCGAAAAATACCGCAGAAAAAGTTTTTGTTCGCTGGTCTTCCGATAACTGGGCTACATCAAATTTTGAAGAAATCACATCGTTCGACGGGAACAACCAGGGTACTGCAACCATTGCCGGGCAATCCACAGGAACCACCGTTTATTATTATGTATTAACTACAACGCAAGTTACGCCTTCGGGCAGCGCCATTGATTTTTTTACACTGAATATAGGTAATAATGCAAATATGAACTACGGCTACACGGTGCAGTGTCCTTCAGGATGTCCTTTTACCATCAGTCTGGGTAATGATACTGCTATTTGCGGGCTTGGCTCTATCGTGTTATCGCCCGGTGTTTCGGTATCTCCTTATGGCGACAGTTTGATAATTAATTACGATGCCTCGCAGGGACAAACCGGGTTGGTTGGCGCCGCTAAAGTGTATATGCATTCTGCAGCAGAACTTCATACCAATGGCGGATGGCAGTATGTTACCGGGAACTGGGGCCAGGATGATGGCATTGGTCAAATGACCAATATCGGTGGAAATACATGGAGAATAAAAATATGCCCTGTTGATTATTTCGGTTATCCTGCCGACAGCGGTTTAAACGGAATCCTTATGGTCTTCAGAAATGCTGACGGAACCCTGACAGGAAAAGATTATAACGGCAATGACATCTGGGTTAATATGAAGATTGATCCGCCGGCATCTTCTTTTACAGGAATTACAGCACAGTTTTTCCAAAATCCAATTGACAGCCTTGTGTGGTCTGATGGATCGCATGGCCATACCTTCACGGCAACCGCTTCGGGCGATTATTGGGTAAAAGTTTTAAATCCGTCGGGTGGCTGCGAGGATGCTGATACGGTTCATATCACATTCGGATCTATCCCGTATGTCAATATCGGAAATGACCAGGGGCATTGCACAGGCGACAGCATTGTGCTGAATGCCGGTACCGGTTACACTTCCTATATATGGTCCACCGGCGCTGCCACGCCTTTTATTACCGTTGATACAACCGGAACTTTTTCCGTTACTGTTACCAATAACGGATGCTCCGGTTTTGATTTTGTGCATCTTGAATTTGCCGATCCGCCGGTTGCTGATTTTTCGTATACTGTAAACGGGCAGAGTGTGAGTTTTACAGACCTTTCACAAAACGGGGTAAATTATTACTGGGACTTTAACAATAACGGCACGCCGGAAAGTACGGTTGCCGGAAATGTAACATGGAATTATCTTTTGCCCGGAACCTACACAGTGCGGCTTACGGTTCAGAATGCGTGCGATACAAGTATAAAACTGGAAACTATTGTTGTGACAGGCGTTGAGGAAAATAATACAGTTGAAAATATCAGAATTTATCCTAATCCGGCGACTGAATTTGTTTATTTTGATAATTTTGAAATGCCGTCAGGCGATATTGAAATAAATGTTTTTGATATTACCGGCAAGATGATTTTTAAAGATATAATCAAACAAAATATGCCTGTGAACCGAAAGGAATATGATTTTTCTAAATTTGAAAAGGGCGTATATGTTTTCAGAGTAATATCTTCAAAAATTTATAATAAAATGTTTATTAAAAATTAATTTAATTTAAAGTTATGAAAAAAATTATTGTTCTTTTGCTGACTATTTCGTGGTTTGGTTTAGCCGCACAGCCGAAAACCAATCATTATCTGAAAATCACTTTGGATACAAAGTTGATGTCAAGTCTTGACTACAGCCTAGGTGGCGGGAATGGCGTTCCCTCGTCCTGTCAGAAAGTATATGCGCATCTCGGCCTTTGCACATGCGACCTTGATTGGAATGGAGCTACATTTTTACGCGATTGCGCATTACAGGACTCCAATTTATATTTTTGCCTGAGCCAGATTCTTCCATACAGATCGAATGTGTGGCAGCATGTGGTGGGAAATTGGGGCGAGAATCCACAGGATGATGGTACCGGCCTCATGACAAACCTGGGAGATGGCGTTTATTCGATTGAATTCATCATTGAGGATTATTTTTCAAATCCGGCGCTTGTCAATACCACCACGTTTATTGATCCGAATGATCCGCATCCTGTTGTACAGTCTACAGTATGGAACCCGACCGACGGCGGCGCGCCTCACACAATCGGTATGGTATTCCGTAATGAAGATGGTACTCTGACAGGCAGAGATGATCTTGGCAAGGACCTTTTTATTATTGACCTTACTTCAAATCCACAGGTGATCCAGGGCAGCGACCCGGGTACTCCTTTTTCGGCCATTACTTTTGTTACCAATACCACAAGTGTTAATTCCATTGCCGATAATTCCGTTCATTACCTTTCCATTTATCCGAATCCGGTGAAAGATGTAACTAAGATTATTTACACGGCAACCGGCCGGGTAAACCAGGTCAGTATTAAAATTTTTGATATGATGGGAAAAGAAATAACAAATGTATATGATGGTATCAAACCAACCGGAAGCTTCAGCGTCAACTGGAACGGTAAGGATATTGCAGGCAATAAATTATCTCCGGGAATGTATTTTTGCGTGCTTCAGATCAATGGAAAATTGCAGGAAAGAAAGCAGTTGATCATTGAATAGTTTATGCCCGGAACTTTTTGGAGTGGACTCATAAATTAAAAATAAAACAAATGAAAAAATATGTAATCGGTATTGCTGTTATATTTCTGTGTTTACAGATTCATGCGCAGGTATTGACATTTTCACCTCTGTATCCGAAGATGACCGATACCATTACGATAATTTATAACGCTTCATTGGGCAATGGAGCCCTGTATGGCGTACAGGACGTTTTTATGCACACCGGGGTGATTACCACGGAAAGTGTAAACCAGGGCGACTGGCTGCATAAGCCTGCAGTGTGGGGCGAACTCGATTCTGCTGTTCTTATGGAAAATTTGGGCAACAACCTGCATAAAGCAACATTTTTTATTAAGAATTTTTATGACTTATCGTCCCAGGAAATCCTGAAGGAACTTTGTTTTGTATTCCGCAATGCCGACGGTTCATTAGCCGGAAAAAACGCCGATGGTTCCGACTTCTATATTCATACCTGGCGAACAAACCGTTTTGCCCGCTTTACCGCTCCTGTTAATTTTCCTCTCACACCCGCTATAGGCAATCATGTGAATCTCCAGGTGGCTTCTATAGGAACTTCAATGATCAATCTTTTCTATGAAGGAAATTTAATCTCGCAGGCGTATGATTCGGTTCTGAATTTCAACCTGCCGGTTACCGCATACGGAAAACACAGGTATTGGTTCATCGCCGAGCAGAACGGGCAAACCATTTCAGACAGCAGTTATTTCATCGTTCAGCAGGCGCCGGTTACACAGAACCCGCCAAATGGCACCCACGATGGCGTTAATTATATCAATGATTCAACTGTGATTTTGCAATTGTTTGCCCCTAATAAAAGTTTTGTTTATCTTATATCCGATCTTACAAACTGGGAACTCGATCCCTCTTATCTGATGAAGAAAACACCCGATGGGAAAAAGTATTGGATAGAGCTTACAGGGCTGATCTCGCAGCATGAATACAGATACCAGTATTTTGTTGATAATGCCGTTAACATTGGCGATCCGTATGCGGAAAAATTTTTAGACCGGTGGTCGGATCCGCAGATACACCCCATTATTTATCCAAATCTGATTTCGTATCCTGTGAACAAAACATCACAGTTGGTTTCTGTTTTTCATACAGGTGAAACTCCCTTCCAGTGGACGGATCAGAATTTTCAAAGACCGGATAACAGGGACCTCGTGATATATGAACTCCTTGTGAGAGACTGGCATCTCTGGCATAATTACCAGACCATTCTTGATTCTATAGATTATTTTAAACGACTCGGAATAAATGCCATTGAGTTGATGCCGGTGATGGAATACGATGGCAATGACAGTTGGGGATATATGCCAAATAATTATTTTGCTCCCGACAAATGCTATGGCACCAAGACCATGTTGCAGCATTTTGTGGACAAATGCCATGAAAACGGAATCGCTGTCATCTTTGATATTGTTTTAAATCATGCCTCTGCTCAGAATCCGATGGCGCGCCTGTATTTTGATAAAGAAAAAGGCCGTCCTGCTGCCGATAATCCCTGGTTCAATCAATTAATTCCGCATCCATTCGGTTATCATTCGGATTTCAACCATGCGAGCGTATACACGCAGGCTTTTATTGACAGTGTTTTGAATTATTGGGCCACAGTGTATCATATTGACGGCTATCGCTTCGATTTGTCCAAGGGATTTACCAATCATGTTTCGGTTACTTATAATTCGCAGGGCGATATTATCGGGACGGACCTGGGCGCCTGGGCTGCATATGATGCCGATCGTATCGGATACTTGGAACGAATGGCAAATGTAATCTGGAGCAAGCATCCGGGTATTTATCTTATCCTGGAACATTTTGCCGATAATTCGGAAGAAACCGAACTTTACCTTTTCGGATTTATGATATGGGCGGGAATGAGCGCCAATGTGCAGTATAACCAGGCCTCCATGGGATGGTGGAACGACAATTCAAATTTTGAATGGGCCGTTTCCTATAAAGCGCGGCAGTGGATCTATCATAACCTGATCGGTTATATGGAAAGCCATGATGAAGAAAGACTCATGTACAGAAATATTACATTTGGAAATATGAATGTGCAGGGCGCAGACACTTTATACAACACAAGGAATCTATATACAGCTCTTGAGAGAATGGCTCAGGTTGCTGCATTTTTTTTTACCGTACCCGGTCCGAAATTGATGTGGCAGTTTGGTGAAAGAGGCTACGACTATTCCATTCTCTGGCCTTCTATGACCAATGAATCAAGAACTGACAAAAAACCCCCGAAATGGGACTATATGCAGAATCCATACCGGGTAAAATTGTTTAAGACTTATACGGCGCTTATTAACCTGAAGACCCAGTACCATTTGTTCCGTACATCGAATTATGATATGAACACGAGCAGCCGCGATAAACGCATCCGCATTTTTGATGATGGTACCACCGGATCCGGTATGGCATGTATCGTGGTGGGTAATTTTGATGTGCTACAGGGACAGGTCTGGCCGGAATTTTCCCATGCCGGATACTGGTACGATTATCTCACCGGCGACAGCATCTTGGTCAATCAAAACCAGATTGCCGGAAACAATTTTACTCTTATGTATGAGCCGGGCGAATATCATATCTTTACGGATCATAGCCTTCCTGTACCGGATATACCTCAGATTACCTCAGATGAAAAAATAAAAATAGGCGAGATCAATTCATTAGCTTCTTATGTGTATCCGAACCCGTTTAATTCCGAACAGACGATATGTTATACTTTGCCGGGAAATGAATTTGTAACACTTAAAATATTCGATATTCTCGGTAATGAAGTAAGGACTCTTGTAAATGAAAAACAGCAGCCGGGCATTCATTATATCCGATGGAATGGCTCGTTGACAACAGGTGAAAAAATAAAAGAAGGATATTATTACTACAGAATATGCGCAGGAAAATCCACTGAGTCGAATAAGCTGTTATATATAAAGGGCTAAGTTCTAATATTCACAGCATTTTTTTTAAATGCCATATATAATTTGTATGCATCCGGCGAATCAAGGATAGCAGTGAACCATGTTTTTAATTTTTCTTCGGCAACCTTAAGGTCTCTTTGATACATAAACCAATT
>JACREX010000119.1 GCA_016212695.1 Bacteroidia bacterium | reverse complement strand
GGTTACTTCAAGTCATTGGCCGGTGCCGAATCTTTTGCTGTCCTGCGTTCAATTATTGATACTGCTATTAAAAATGGGATAAATCCATTATCTTCGCTCCGTCAAATCGCCACCGTGAATATAGGGGGGTGAATAGTTACAAGAAAAGTATTCCGATGAGCGACATTATTTATAACAATGATAAACCAAAATACGTGGTATTAAATCCCATAACCGACATTGACTACAGAAAAAAACTTCGTGAATTTGGCCTCAATGAATCCGGTATTGCAGAATTCGAAAATGAAATAAGTGCAAATTATAGCGATATAGAAGATGAATACAATAAAACAAAAAGATCAGAAAAAACTATTTTGAACAAAGGAAACAAAAATCTTAATCAGGTTAATCAAGACATTGCTGATTTAAAAAAGAAACGCGATGATGATTTGAACAGATTGAAAACAATAATTGAACAAAACACTACAATTAAATTTATTCCTGAAAAATATGAAGATTGTATTCATGAGGGTTTTACTTTTTTTAATAAAAAGATTGAAGATACGGAAGTGAAATTATTAGATACCAGAGAAAAAGAATTATTTTACGAACCTGATAGATACGTGGCTTCTGAAGGCAGGCTGGCCGATGATATTGCAAAAATAGCGAAGAATGTTTTAGATCAGATGATACAAAAGTACACTAAGGTTAGTCATTATCGTAAAATTCAAGAATTAGAAAACGATGAATTTAAAACTAATAAAGAAGGAACCTCTGATGACAATTACAGGAAATTGGAAAAAGTGTGGTTATATCCCGTACAGGGCGAAAAGGATAATTTTTTATTAACTGTTGTTGCAAAATTTAAAATTGTACGAAAACATTAAAAATATAAGAGCATGAAAACGATATTAATCGGAATTTTAATTTTTTTAATTATTAATTTCCTTTTCACTTCCTGTCAGAAATTTGAATTTAATGCCATCACAAAAATACGAACCGATAATTCTGAAATTGTAAACGACAGTGTAAAAATACATGGCGCAATTGTTGACCTGGGCAAAGAAACGCATAAAGAGTTTGGTTTTTGCTATAGTCAAAACAACAATCCGAAAGTAACAGACGACAAAGTATCGCTTGGCAAACCCACAAATATCGGCTCATTTGAAACATTTTTAAAATCGTTAAACGGAAATACAAAATACTATTATAATGTGTATATCATTAATGAACATGATACCCTGTATGGTGAGCAAAAACAATTCACTTCCCCAATATTAAAGCCTGCTCTTGTAATAACTGAAGCCACTGGTATTACTGAAAATTCGGCGGTTTCAGGCGGGACTATTATCAGCGATGGCGGTTCTGCAATAACTGCACGCGGCATATGCTGGAGCACAAGTCCTAATCCGACAACCTCCGATTCGCATACATCAGACGGAACCGGAACAGGAAGTTTCACAAGTAATATTTACGGTTTGTCTTCTGCCGTTAAATATTTTGTTCGTGCATATGCGACAAGCAGCAAAGGAACAGTATATAGCTCACAGGATGATTTTATTACTCACTGTCCGTCACAAGTTATAGATCTTGATAACAATAGTTATAACATAGTCCAGGTTGGCACACAATGCTGGATGAAAGAAAATCTGAAAACAACTAAATACCGCGATAATACAGCAATACCGAATGTAACAGATTATTCGACATGGTCTGGTCTTTCAACAGGTGCATATTGTAATTATAACGATACTCTGAGCTATAGCGAAACTTACGGGAAATTGTATAACTGGTATGCCTGCACTGATACAAATGGTTTATGCCCCTCCGGTTGGCATGTGCCAACTGATGCAGAATGGACCACATTAACTGATTCTTTAGGTGGCGAGAATATTGCGGGTGGAAAAATGAAGGAAACAGGCACCACACATTGGGCTTGGCCAAACACAGATGCTACAAACGAGAGTGGTTTTACCGCATTGCCCGGTGGTCGCCGCATCAACAACGGTTCTTTTTTTGATATAAAAGTTTATGGTAATTGGTGGACAGCCACACAAAATGATGCATATAACGCATGGTCCCGTAAACTTTCTTACAGCGATGCAAAAGTTCAACGTAATAATTACAGTAAATCTTTTGGTTTTTCGGTAAGGTGTATAAGGGATTAGGTGCCACTGGCCGTTATTCGTTTGTAATAAGTAACACAATTAATAATATCAAAACCTACTATGACAAAAATTGAACTTTTACTAAGCGAGAAACAAATGCTCAGGGATGCATTAAATTCAACAAACAGGATAATAACAGGTAGTGGATGGAAAAAAATTTTGAAAGTTTTATGAAAAATAAAGAGCAGTTAGTTCCTGAACAAACTGGCGAATAGCTATATGTAGCAAAAGCACGACAGTCAAATATTTTATTTCAATGCTTAAATTCATCAGTAATTTTATAAAAAAAATTGATGTTGTTTTTTGAAAAGAGATATCATTTATCCCGAAGGGATTAAACATGAATACCTCCGCATAAAATGCGGAATGACAAAACAAAGCATATGCTCCAACCCTGAAAGGGTTGAATGTTAAAGCAAATATTTTTCATCATACTCAATCCCATGTTCTTTCAGCAATTCTATATACTCCTCTTTAAATGTCTTCTTCCTGTGATGCTCAACTTGATTCTGCACATATGCTATCAGTCTGTCTTTTTCTTTTACAGTATAGGTAAAAGCTCCGTAACCATCCTGCCATCCGTTGAATTGGCTGAATATTTTATTTTCCTTTATCCATTTGGAAGAAGCCAGTTTAATATCCTTTACAAGATCAGCCAAAGCAATTGAAGGGTGCAGATGTGTTACGATATGCAAATGATTTTCTACCCCATTGATCTGGTAAAGGTGGCATTTATGGTTTTTCAGAATACCGGATATGTACTTATAAAGCGCTGTGCGGTTTTCGGATGACATCGTTCTTTCGTGCCTGTATGTACCGAATATAATCTGATAGAGGATTTGGGTATAGGTGCTCATATTTTTTATATTATTCAATCCTTTCAGGATTGTGTTATTTTTTTATTTATATTTTTTTTTAACCCTGCACTCCGTACAGGGTTATTAATTAATATTTGACCCTTTAGGGTCTGAAATAATTGTTTAAATATACTAAAATATATAAACCTTTTTGTGTACAAATTACAGTTTAATTTTCATTCCTCTTAAAACCAATGGCAGGTAAGGGTTCCTGTTCTTGCACCGCCCCAACTTGAGGCGCCAAATCGGCATCTCAAGTTCTCAATTTCCTCTTTGGTAAGTTCAAACATAAAATCATATGGAAATCGTTCCATGTTTCTTCTCACTGCTCTTTTCAACTGGCTTGTCTCTACTTTATAAAGGCAGGCAAGGTCACTGTCGAGCATCACCCTGTGCTCTCTGATAATATAAATTTTGCTGCATATGGCTATATCCGGTAAATTTTTCTTTTTCCCCATTATGTTTTATAAGTCAATTATACCTTCCAATAATTTTCAATATAATCTTTGGGTGAAATAATTTTTACGTTGTTAAATTCAGAAATAATAAAGTGGTTTGTATTACCTGTAATCAGAAAATCAGCTTTTGAGAATACTGCTAATTCAAGAAATTTATTGTCGGCTTTATCTTTAATTATATCCAATTGAATATCGGGTGTATAAAGATTGCCAACTCTTTTTATGTTTGTAATAATAAACAATGCATTTTGTCTGAAATCTTTGTATTGAGAAAATTTTGTTCGGGTGGCTACTTCAGTATATTCGTTCAATACTGGTTCCGATAGACAAATTTTTACTCTTTCAGTAGCAACTAAATTATGCAAAATCCTATAAGGATAGCCGGAACTTATAATTGCCGAAACAAGAATATTGGTGTCTAAAACAATTTTATGCATTGTTTCTTACTTTCTCTATTTCAGCATTAATTTCATCTAAAGTCATTTCAGAAAGTCCGGTTTTTTTAGCAATTCTAAGTGATTTTTCAATAGACTTTTGAAATAATTCCTGCAATATATTTTCTTTAAGTTTAGAGAAATTAATAATACTGTTGTTAAATCCGTATTTTAAATAATCCCTTTTACTTACTAATATTTGTACTTGCGCTGTTCTCATAAATTTATAATATTTTCATGAACAAAAGTAATCAATTTTTGATAAATAAACTACTTACCATCCCGATTTCATCCATAAACAACTTTTACAATTTTTGCGATGCTTAAAACGTTTATTTAATGAGATGAGAACAATAATTCTGATATTTTTTTTCTGTACTGTCTGGTTGACTGCAAGCGCCCAGAGTAATAACTTTTTAAATGACCAAAAGAAAAATAAAAGAGTAAGAGAAGCTTATACTTCAAAGGAAAAATTCCTGAAAGACACATTAAGTAAATGTGCGCTGACACTTGATAATATACAAATCATCATTACCGCGTTTAAAGAAGAAAAAGAGCTGGATATATGGCTCAAACAGGGAAAAGATACTTCATATAAAAAAATATTCACTTACGGAATTTGTGATGTATCAGGTAATCCCGGCCCTAAATCAGAACTTGGCGACGGCCAAATCCCCGAAGGCTTTTACCATATTGACAGATTTAATCCTACGAGCGATTACTATTTATCGCTTGGTATTAATTATCCGAATCAGGCAGACAGATTGAAAAATCCAAATGGGAATTCAGGCGGCGATATTTTTATCCATGGAAATTGTGTAACCATAGGCTGTTTGCCAATGACAGACGATAAGATAAAAGAAATCTATATTTTAGCCCTGCAAGCCCGCGCAAATGGTCAGAACAAAATACCGGTTTATATATTTCCTTTCAGAATGACAGATGAGAATTTTAAATCATTTTCAAAAACTTATTCCAGTAATACTTCATTACCCGGGTTCTGGAAATCTTTAAAAACAGGCTACGACATTTTTTTAAAGAACAAGAGAGAGCTTGTTGTTTCAAATGACAAAAAGGGGAGATATGTGATTGAATAAAAAATAATATGATGAAACCACAATTCAACATATATATAAAATCAGCTCATGTAATAATATTTTTTATAACTTCAATATTCTATGTTGCCTGCCAGCCGGAAAGTAACTCTGCTGAAAAATCACTTCAAAAAGATACGACAATATTCGCTAATATCGTGACAAAAGACACTAAAAAAATCCGGAACTGGTGCGACAGTATTATCAGAATTGATACAGCTAGTTTCTCTTATAAAGTTTTTCCGGTAAAAGACGGAAACTATAAAAACGAAAAACAAACAATACGGGAAACAAGAAAAAAAATTATTTCATCTCTTAAAAATAATGAGCCGGATAATACATGTATTGATAGCGCCGGTAAACTTTTGGTAAAATTTATTGTAAGCGGTCTTGCGCCCTACTGGTATGGCACAAAGTATAATTATGAAGGCTATACAGCCGTACCTGGTAAAGGCGATATTGCTTGCGGATATTTTGTTTCAACAATATTACAGGATGCGGGGTTCAATATTAACAGGTACAGGTTGGCTCAACAAGGCCCGATAACTGAAGCAAAAACCTTAATGCTTAATGATTCTGTAATTCATTTGACATTTCCAAACCAAAACAGCCTTGATACAATATTTGTCAGTTATGAAGATGGTTTATATTTTATAGGACTTGATTCGCATGTCGGTTTCTTATTAGTATCGAATAAACAATATTATTTTATTCATTCTGATTATATATCAGGCAAAGTTTCTATAGAATACATATTACAATCATTGGCTGTAAACGGGTCGCTAAACCTTTATATTGCCCTGATAAGTAACAACAGGTTATTAATAAAAAAATGGCTGTTCAACGAAGAGATCGCAATAATCAAAACATAAAAGTTTCTGATAAATTAACGATATGTCAAATTTACCGCTTACCCCTGAAAAATTTTATTAACAATTCAGAGCATTCCTCTTTCATAACACCGGGAGTAACTGCTGTTTTAGGGTGCAAAATGGAATCATGAATTAAAGTATATCCTCTTTTTTCATCAGATGCTCCATATACTATTCTGCCAAGTTGTGTCCAGAAGGATGCTCCCGCACACATCACGCAGGGTTCGAGGGTTACATAGAGCGTACATTCTTCGAGATATTTCCCGCCCAGGTAATTAGCCGCAGAAGTAAAAACCTGCATTTCTGCATGAGCAGTAACATCATTTAATGTTTCTGTAAGATTGTGTGCCCGTGCAATAATTTTATTTTTGCAAACGATCACTGCGCCTATGGGGACTTCATCTTTTTCAAATGCTTTTTTTGCCTCCTTCAGGGCTTCTTTCATGAAATACCCGTCAGAATATTTTATTAATTCCATTTTTCAGGCTTTTTTGCAACAAATATTTTTCCCGTTTTCATAATGGCCATTTATACTAAAAACAACCTGTTCCGCATAGCGGAAGGATAAATTTGTACATTTTAAAAAAGTTCATCGTTAATGGTTCATCGTTAATCGTAGGGTATCGCATGTTTTCCAATTAACAATTAACAATTAACGAATAAAAATTTATACAATTTGCAGTATACAATAAACCGGCGAATCCATCTGCAAAGATACTCAGAATTCGGCAGAGCGTTAATTATTATTCAACATTTGTTTTGTCGTATCACAATATCAAAAGGAAATATTATTTTTGTATAATTTGCGTTTTATTTATTACAGCTAAAAAAGCGAAACAAAAGATAATGCCTAACTATAATATAGTTGAAATATCTAAAATTATTAACGGAAAACTAACCGGCGATGTTAATCCCGGAATACGGTATCTACTGATCGATAGCCGCACATTGTTTTCGCCCGAAGAATCTCTTTTTTTCGCTATCGTAGGAGAACGGCACGACGGGCATAATTTTATCCAGGAACTTTTTAATAAAGGAGTCAGGAATTTTGTTGTGAGTTCTTTGCCTGTGAATAGTGATGAATATGCAGATTGCAACTTTATTCTTGTTGAGAATACCCTTAAGGCGTTGCAGGGGATTTGCGCATATCACAGAAAGAAATTTAAAATTCCGGTTATAGGGATTACAGGCAGCAACGGGAAAACAATTGTTAAAGAATGGCTGTACCAGTTATTGTCGCAGGATAAAAATATAGCAAGGAGTCCGAAAAGTTTCAATTCCCAGGTAGGCGTTCCTCTTTCTGTTTGGCTTCTTGACGATAAAACAGAACTCGCCATTTTTGAAGCGGGCATTTCAAAAGAAAACGAAATGAAAAACCTGCAGGCGATCCTTAAGCCTACGATTGGCGTTTTCACAAATATCGGCGATGCGCACCAGGAAAATTTTTTTGATCAGAAGCAGAAAGCCCGCGAAAAACTGAAATTGTTTTCTGAATGCGAAAAGCTCGTTTATTGCAAAGATTATTACATCATAGACGATCTGATCAAGCAGGATAAACGGTTTGAGAACCTCGTCTTTTCATGGTCTTTAAAATATCCTGCCGACCTTTATATTATGATAATCCGGAAGGATAAGACCGAGTCGGTAATAACAGGAAAATATAAACAGAAAGAAATAAAAATCACTATTCCGTTCACAGATGACGCATCCATCGAAAACGCCATTCATTGCTGGGCCATGATGCTTTATCTGACTTATCCCAATGATGAGATCCAGTTGCGGATGCAAAAATTAAGCCCGGTTGCCATGAGGCTGGAACTTAAGGCGGGAATTAATAATTGCACGCTTATCAACGATTATTATAATTCTGACCTGAATTCATTAAATATTGCCCTGGATTTTCTCAACCAGCAGCATCAGCACGCAAAAAAAACGCTAATTCTTTCTGACATTCTGCAAATCGGTGCGGATATTAAAAAATTATATCATGATGTGGCAGAACTGATAAAAAAGAAAAATATTTATCAGGTCATCGGCATTGGTCCTGCTATTACGAAACAGGCAACTTCATTTACCATCCGGAAAAAATTTTTTGCATCTACGAATGAATTCTTAAATTCAATTTCCAACCTTCAGTTCAGGGATGAAGCAATCCTGTTAAAAGGAGCAAGGCTTTTTGAATTTGAAAAAATATCGGAAGTGTTGCAGCAGAAAACGCACAACACGGTGCTTGAGATCAATCTGAATGCCTTGGTTCACAACCTGAATTTTTTCCGCTCCCTGTTAAAGCCCGGCGCTAAAATAATGGCGATGGTCAAGGCTTTTTCGTATGGCAGCGGCATGTATGAGATTGCCAATGTGCTGCAATACCAGAAGGTAGACTACCTTGCCGTTGCGTATATTGACGAAGGCGTTGAGTTGCGGAAAGCGGGCATATCGGTTCCCATCCTGGTGATGGATCCGGAATCGCATGGCTTTGAACTGATGCTTGAATACAACATGGAACCTGAATTATACAGTTTCAAAATATTAAATGCTTTTATTGATGCGCTCAAACGAGCCGGCATGAAAGGCTTTCCCATACATCTGAAGCTTGATACGGGAATGAGGAGGCTTGGATTTTTAAAAGACGATATTACCTCTTTGATAGAACTGATAAAAGACAATCAATACCTGACTGTTAAATCTGTTTTTTCTCATCTTGTCGCAAGCGATGAACCGGTTCACGACAAATTCACACGGCTTCAGTTCAGGCGCTTTGAGGATTTCAGCAACCGCATACTGAAAGTTCTTGATTACCCGGTATTGCGCCATATATTGAATTCTTCCGGCATTGAGCGATTCCCCGATTCGCAATACGACATGGTGCGCCTGGGTATCGGGTTGTATGGAGTGAGCGCCATTAACCGGAATAAACTTGAAAATGTAAGCGCCCTGAAAACCTGTATTTCGCAGATAAAAAAAATCACGGCCAGCGACACGGTAGGCTACAGCAGAAATGGGCAGTTGAGAAAAAGTTCTGTGATCGCAACCATTCCTGTCGGATATGCTGATGGCCTCGACCGAAGGCTGGGCAATGGCGTTGGCAGGGTAATGGTTAAGGGTTGGTTTGCGCCGATTGTCGGAAATATCTGCATGGACATGTGCATGATTGATATCACGAACGTGGATGCCGCCGAAGGCGATGAAGTGATTGTATTCGGAGACAATTACCGTATCTCGGAACTTGCGGAACAAATGGGAACCATCCCTTACGAAGTATTGACAAGCATTTCGCGAAGGGTGAAGAGAGTGTATTTTCATGAATAAAATTGCAATAGAAAAAAATAATGCCGGCTATCTCAGTTGTAATAATTACTTTTAACGAAGAACGGAACATCGGTCGCTGTCTGGATTCCGTAAAAGAGATTGCCGACGAAATCATTGTAGTGGATTCGTTTTCTACCGACAAGACTGAGGAAATCTGCAATTCGTATAAGGTACGTTTTTTTAAGCATGAATTCGATGGCTACAGCAACCAGAAAAACTGGGGAAATACTCAGGCTGTTCATCCGTATATTTTATCTATCGATGCCGATGAAGCCTTATCTGAAAAATTAGTTGCAGAAATTAAAAAAATAAAATCTGCCTGGACTCATGATGCATACTGTTTTAACCGAATCACAAACTATTGCGGGAAGTGGATAAATCACTGCGGATGGTATCCGGACAGAAAACTCCGGCTCTGGGATAAACGCAGGGGGCAGTGGAACGGCGCCCTTATTCACGAAGATGTTGAAATGGCTGCAGACGCCCGGAAAATAAATATCAATGCCGATATATTGCATTACTCGTATTATTCCATTACCGGGCATATTGCGCAGGTAAACCGGTTCACAGACCTGACTGCCACAGATGCATTTAACAAAGGAGAGAAAGCATCTTTGTTTAAAATATTTTTCAAACCAATATGGAAATTTAAACGCGATTTTATTTTCAAACTCGGTTTTCTTGATGGTTACTACGGATTTGTCGTATGCTTCATTTCAGCATTTGCCGCCTTTTTAAAATATGCAAAGCTGCGGCAACTGCAAAAGGAGAAAATTCATCAACAACAGTAAAAAATAATTTTATACGAGAATTCGGAATTAAAACTCTGCATTTTGAAAACTGTGAAATATTTAATAACTTGCATCAGGTTTTACAAACCATAAAAAAAATTTTATAAAATAAATAACACTCCACCCGCACTATCCACCACCCCCTGCCCCTTGTTTTTTCCCCTTAACAAGGGGAGATGTCCAAAGGACAGAGGGGTCAAGGAGGGGTGTCCGCCAGCGGGCGGACGGGGTGGTAGCAAGTGCGGATGGAAAAATTAAAAATATAAAACCCAATACCATGAAAAAATTATTTAAATTTTCAGTTCTGAATTTTACAATTTGCATTTTGTCTTTTAACTTTGCTGTAAAATCTCAATCCTATTCCTTTTGCCCCGGCGATACCATTACCCACGACCTGCCCGTTTACACCGGCAGCCTGCAATGGCAGGAAACAACCGATACCACAGGTACATAGACTGATATCCCCGGTGCTACATACCAGCCCTTTAAAACTGTGTTTACAACATCAAAATATTATCGTGCAAAAGTAACCGATGGAAGTTGCAGTCCTGTGTATTCTCAGGCCAGGCATGCAATGCTCGGAACTTGTTTTACTTGCGGTACAAGCACTGTGGGCGACTATGACGGCAACAGCTATAACACTGTACAAATTGGCTCGCAATGCTGGATGCGTGAAAACCTGAAAACAACACATTATTCTGATGGAACAGCAATGGTTGATGGTACAAGCGCCGGAGATATTACCGGAAATTATACAGCGAAATACTATTTTGATTATAACAACACTCCTTTAAATACAGTAACCTACGGTAAATTATACACATGGGCTGCAGTGATGAATGGTGCAGCAAGCAGCAATGCTAATCCAAGCGGAGTTCAGGGTGTTTGCCCTACCGGTTGGCATGTACCGAGCGATGCGGAATGGACGCAATTAAGCAATTCACTTGGTGGTGACAGTGTGGCCGGTGGGAAAATGAAAGAAGTCGGCACAACACATTGGAATAGCCCAAATACAGATGCTGATAATAGTAGTGGTTTTACATGCCTTCCCGGTGGTAATCGTTCTCAAGATGGCACCTTTTACAGCATTGGAAATTACGATTATTTTTGGTCTGCAACTGACTGCAATGCTGCCTGGGCTTGGGGTTGTTACTTGAATTACAATAGTGCAATTTTAGGCAGGAGTTGCGCCGCCATTGGCACGAAAGCTTTTGGCTTTAGTGTGCGTTGTGTTAGGGATTGATTGACTATTTTGGCGGACAAAATATGAAACAAATGAAAAAAACCTTTCGCATAGATAGCACCCGGCTAAAAAATTGGGATTATTCTTCGGAAGGGGCTTATTATATAACACTCATTACAAAAAACAGGGAACATTCATTTGGCAGGGTGGAAAACGGTACAATGATATTATCGGAGATAGGGCAGATTGCACACAATATATGGTATCAAATACCAGCAATATACCCAATGGCAATTTTGGATGAATTTGTGATAATGCCAAATCATATACATGGAATTATTTTCATTGATTATAGGGGTTGTACCAATATGCCCCGGCATATTGCCACAATTCCAAAATTTAGCAAACCCATAAAAAATTCCATTTCCATGATAATAAATCATTATAAAGGAAATATTACCAAATCAGCAAGAAAAACAGATTCAAATTTCAAATGGCAATCTCTTTTTCATGACCATATTATTAGAGATAAAGGTGAATTAAATCGAATTCGAAAATATATAATTGATAATCCTTTAAATTTTGGAAAAAAATTAAAACAAAAACAATATGAACCCATTTGAAAAATTCTCCAAAGCCATTGCATTCGTATTATTCATGAATGTAGCCTTCACTGCTTTTTCACAATCAGGGCATATACCCTATAGCGTTACCCAGAAAGCCTTGCCTGTGGTGATATCTGTTTCTGGTCCCGGTTGGGCTTGTGAAGGCAATCCCGTTCAATTTGTTGTAACAGCAACCGGCGATTCGCTCGCCTTTCAATGGTATTTTGAAGGTATCCCTATTAACAACAGCGATAATGATACTCTATTAATAAATAATGTATCTGTATTAGATGCCGGATCCTACTTTTGTATAGTAAGCAACTGTGCAGGCAGCGATACAAGCGACACCGTACTCCTTCTGGTTTACCAGGCCGGCGTCACGTTCACCGACACCATCAACAATATCCTTCACGATGGCCGCGACTGCCAAAACTACCCCATTTTAAAAATTGGTACTCAGTGGTGGATGAGTGAAAATCTGAATGTAGGAACTATGGTCACAAGTAATATGGGATCAGAACATTCTGACCAGTTTGACAATAGCGTGATTGAAAAATACTGCTATGAAAATGATCCGAATAATTGTGTCGCTTTTGGCGGTCTATATGAATGGGGCGAGCTGATGCAATACGCGGCTTCCGATACAACCCAGGCGACTACCGTTCAGGGCGTATGCCCCAATGGCTGGCATTTGCCCAACGACAATGAATGGAAAACACTGGAATTGTTTCTGGGCATGTCGCAATCACAGGCCGATTCAACCGATGCGCGGGGCACTGACCAGGGCGCTCAGTTAAAAGCCGGCGGCGCCAGCGGATTTAATGG
>JACREX010000008.1 GCA_016212695.1 Bacteroidia bacterium | reverse complement strand
TTTAAGAAAAAATAATTTTGAGGCAAAAAAAAACGAAAAACTGAAAAAAAAATAATGAGTCGTAAGAAAAATATTTATGGACAGGAAAACTCTCAAACAAAATTTTTGAAAAATGCGACTTTATGGACAGACACTAATTAGATTGCTTCGGTCGTTCCTCCCTCGCAATGACGTTTTCTAATGGGCTTTTTGTTTTATTTAACGGTTATTGTTTAATCATTTTCTTGGTATCAACCACTCTACCGTTTACAATGAGCGAGTAAGAATACATGCCTGCTGCAAGGTTTGAAGCGGAAACATTTAACTGGCCCATTCCTTTTTCTTCGATGCTGAATTCTTTGATATGATTTCCGAACTCATCCATGAAAACAATCTGAACATTGGCATTTTCTGGCACAAAATATTTTATTGTGGTGCCATCGCTGAATGGATTGGGCGCATTCTGGTAAAGAACTGCATTATTGGCAAGTTCAATATCATGAATTCTTAATGAATTCAACTGTTCGTCACTGGTATTTTGCAAAGTTTTATTTAATGTACCCTGTGGATAATATATTTGCATTATTAATTTCAAGCTATCAACTGTTTTGCTGAGTTCCTGCACGGCTTTTACAAGCGGAACAACAAACTCTGCATAAGACAAAGCATAAGGGTCGGTGCTATTGGCTGGTGTGTGCACTATAGAAGATGTAAAGCCGCATGAATTGGCTACAGAATCAACTTCCTGCGCAATAAAACCAGAGTGAACAATAGCTGTTGACGGCGCAAAATCCATTCCTTCCTGATGCATGGCCTGATCATCGGCAGACATATTTTGGATGAAAAAATAGTCAAGTTGTTGGGTATTCAACTGGTAGGTGACAGGGCGAAGTTTTTTAATGAATTCCAATCCCTTTACATTTTCTATTACATTAAATTTGAAGCGTCCATCGGAAGTATTTGTCCAATTCTGGCAACCACCAATTTGGGTAACAGAAGTATTGCCAACCTTAATATAGTTAGTTGCAGTAACTGACGCCCCATAGCCAATAGCGGTGGCATTGCTGTAATTTCCGCTTGCATCGGCATCACTGCCCAAAAAGGTGCAGCTTGTGTCGTTTGCATTAGAATTGCCTGCGCCGTAGCCAATTGCAGTGTTGTAATAACCTGTGGTGTTGGCATAAAGTGCACCATATCCAGTGGCAGTATTGGGGGTACCTGTTGTATTGGAGTAAAGTGCGTTTGTTCCAACAGCGGTGTTTGCTGGTGCTGTGGTGTTAGAATATAATGCTTTATAACCTAAAGCGGCATTGTCTTTTCCTGATGTGTTGGTATAAAGCGCCTGATATCCGACAGCGGTATTGGCCTCTTCAGTGGTGTTGGAATAAAGAGCTTTATATCCATTTGCAGTATTACAGGTTCCTGTAGTGTTGGAATAAAGCGCAGAATCTCCGGTAGCGGTATTATAAACTCCTGTGGTATTAGAGAATAAAGCCTTAAAGCCAATACCTGTATTACTTGTTGCTGTATTACTATTGCCTGCCTGGTAACCAAGAAAGGTTTCACCAGCATCGCTTATTCTTCCGGCTTTTTGGTTATTTACTCTAAAGTTAAGCGGCTTATCACCAGCAGCCGCAGTAGTGCCCAAAAAGTTAGTAGCATCGGTTAGTCCTGCATTGCCTGTTATTTGCCAGGCTGTGGCAGTGGTAACCGGTGTTGCCCAGCTAAGAGTAGCTGAACCATTGGTTTGCAATACCTGACCAGATGAGCCGTCGGCAGTAGGTAAGGTATATGTTGTAGAACCGGCTGCTGCAGCAGGTGCAAAGCCTACATAACCCGAAGTAGAACCAGATAAACGCAACGTGCCTTTTACTTCAAGTTTAGAGCCGGCTGTTGTTGCCCCTAATCCTATCCCTACATTTCCGGTTGTTACATCCATGTGGAAACCCCAGCGTAATGAGCTTGGGCTTATAGCCGGACTATAAAACCCCACAAAATCGTCTGTACCCATTCCGATAAATGCTTTATTGGTTGTGCTATTTGAACCAGTGTACCAAATACCTGCAGAATTAGAAACATCCGGGGAAATAATTCTTGAACGGCCTTTTATGTCCATCATATATGCAGGGCTGGCATAATTTACACCGACATACGAACCATCGTCATACAACAGACTTTTCTGGATGTAGTGGTTTGTTGCATCTTTCCACTTGGTGATGTAATTATTTGAAGCGTCGCCTGCTACGGATTGCTGTACATTCCATGGCTGCGCCAGCAATGTCCCTAATGAAACAATCATTAAAAACACAATCGAAGTAATTAATTTTCTTTTCATAATCTTTAGAAACTGCTTATCCGCTTTGATAAAGTACTTTACTATTGAGTTGCTGATTTTTCAAGGGTTTATGAAGGTTTATCAAATTATTATTCAAAATGTTCATGAAAGCCTGTTGGTTTCTACGTTATTTAAAACATTTACTTGAGTG
>JACREX010000107.1 GCA_016212695.1 Bacteroidia bacterium | reverse complement strand
TTGAATTATATGTGATCATAGTGCATGTATTTTTAAAGCAAATATAATATTTCCATGCACTTATGGATTAAATTGTTAATAAAAACATGTGTTATGTTAATAACTTTCAGGTCGTTATCATTTTAATGAGCAAACCCTAAATACTTTAACTATGAAATCTTTACTTTTTTCTGCATTAATGTTGCTTTTTTCGATTATCAAGTTATTTCTATTTTATTAATTTAAAAAATTAAAGTTTATGAAAAAATTCTGATTGTAACGGATTGCTGTGCTCAGTTATGGAACATCTACGATGTTCATTTGTAGATGCTTCTGTTTAATTACAATAATGTAACAGCTACGCTGTATTGCTCGTAGAGCATATATTATTGTAATAAAACGATATAGATGTGCATTTATAACATCGTAGAGGTTTCATAATTAATGTGTTAATTAGCACAGCAAAACGTGATAATCAGTAAAATTTCCAATCTGCAATAAAATGACTATATTAATAATGTATCAAAGACAATTATAAAATGATTACTAAGACAGCCGATACATGAGCCAAAGCGGAATATTATTTTTTGAGTATAAAAACTTTTTTAGATGAACTATACAATAAATAAAATGACTATTTTTATATTTCCTTAACAGATTAATGAACCAATTTAATATAAAATATTATGAAAAAAATTTATTCTTTATTGATTATTTTATCCTTGGCTTCATGGATGAAAGCCCAAAACCAGACAACTCCACTGAGCGAAGATTTAATTAATGACAATAATAATTTACTTCCTGACACAAAAGAGCAGATAACTTCAGGCAAACATGGTTTAGGGTTGACTCCTTCCCCTGTAAACTTCGATTTTACCGGTTTTTATGCAAAACGGGCTAAATCTATTAAATCATTTCAACAGGTATATAGCCTGAAAAGCGAAGGTTTGATGACAAGCGTAAAAGATCAGGGAAGCTGTGGTTCATGCTGGACATTTGCCACGATGGGTTCTGTTGAATCAGGTTGGAAAAAGTTGGGTTTTGGAATAAATGATTTATCGGAAGACAATCTGAATAACTGCCATCACTTTGATAATTTGCCATGCTACGGAGGAAATGCGATGATGTCTGCTGCGTATTTTTCACGACTGGGCGGCCCTATACTGGATTCTAAAGATATTTATCAACCTTTACCACCCTATTATGGTTATTGCCCTACTGATGTAACCCCGACTGCCTTTATAACGGATGCCCGGTTTCTGCCAAATGATGGAGCAATTATCAAACAAGCCCTTTTGGATCATGGTGCTTTATATACAAGCATGCATTGGAGAGACTCCAGTTATAATGATACAACCAAAACATATTATTACGATGGTAATTTACCGGAAAATCATGCAGTGGTTCTTGCCGGATGGAATGACACGAATACTACTGCCGGAGGAACCGGAGCCTGGCTGGTAAAAAATTCATGGGGTACTGCCTGGGCTGATACCGGTTATTTTTATGTTTCTTACAATGATACAAAAATTCTGTCACAGAATGCATATTTCCCTACGCGGCTTGATTATGATAAAAAATACAAAGCATATTATTATGCAGAATATGGTTATCTGGGAAATTTAGGTTATAACGATTCCACGGCGTATGGCCTGGTCAAATATACAGCAAGTGAAAATCAGGAAATAAAAAGTATCGGAACATGGATACCATCAGCAAACACTACGGTTTCAATTGAATTTTATAATAATTTTGACGGCACAAACTTGACCGGGTTACTCAGTTCTGTTACAGATTATGTATGCGATTATCCCGGATATTATACGATTGATTTGCCCGAACCAATCAGTATCCAAAAAAACAATGATTTTTTCATCAAAGTTAAGTATTATACACCAGGCGCACTTTATCCTATACCTGTTGAACAGGCTATACCCGGAGATGTAAGTAACCCTGTTATTGAAACCGGGAAATGCTGGATCAGTCACAGCGGATCAGCATGGCTGGCTATCGGAAATAATACTACCTATGAAAAAGATTTATGCATAAATGCGTATGCTGTGAGTAAAGCAATTGTACAGAAAGATATGGAAGCGCTTGAATTGGTCAGCCCTCATACAGGATATGCCCTCTCGCTTGATGAACCGGTTGTTATCCGCCTTCGCAATTCAGGCTCCGATACTTTAACAAATTTTATAGTTGCATACTCAATGAATGGAGGTATATTTATCCAGGAAACATATACCGGAGATACTGTTCTACCACTTGAAAGTATTGATTACACCTTTTCACAGACAGCAGATTTTTCAGCGATACAATCGTATTCATTAAAACTATTTGTTTCTGCATCGGGTGATACTATACATACTAACGATACAATTGTTGCAATTATAGAAAATCTCGGAGGAAAAATGACAGGAGTATATAATGTACCCGGCGATTACTTTACCATAAAGGAGGCTATAGAACAGATTGACCTGAGAGGCGTGGATGTACCTGGTGTAACCGTAAATGTGGCTGCCGGGCATACGGAAACATCCAGCAATATGATTTTACAGACAGAAACTGATTCACTACGGCCGGTTATATTTCAAAAATCGGGTACAGGGGCAAATCCAAAAGTAACGGCAGAAAGCGGCACCAGCCCGTATTATGATTTTTTTATTTATATTTTAGGAACCAACTATGTAACATTTGACGGGATTGACCTTGAGGAAAACACTTCGAATACAGATGCCATTACACAAATGGAGTATGGTTATACAATATCTGCTTTAAACGATGAAACTTTAGATTTGAAGATAAATATTAGAAATTGTAATATTACCTTATCTGACACCTTTGATCATGTGATTCAGGGGATATCATTTTGCCGGAGTAATGATTCGTATTCAAAAATATCTGGAAGTGTATCAAATTCAGATATCAGTAATAATGTTATCACAAATACCTATTATGGCATTTCCAATTATGTGGGATACGGAAGCACGTATTATGTTGGAAAAATCACCAATAGTAATTTTAATAATAATAATATCAAAAACACATGGTATGGTATTTACACTGCCGGAAAAAGCGGGGCCAGGAACGAATATAATAAATACAATGGAAATACACTTAATGACTGGGGTGGTGTGGGAATACAATGCCCGGGTTATGATAGATTTGTTGAAATATCAGGGAACACTTTTACAAATACCGATTCATCTTCAGCAAGATGCGTCTCTTTAGGGTATGTTTTTGACAAGGCAGACATCTTTAATAATCATGTTACACTTAGCCATGCTGTAGCCAACAGGGTATTTTATCTTTATATGTCTCATTCTTTGTTACCAACACCATCACAAATTTCCATTATGAATATTCATGATAACACCATCGAAAACTCACATTTTACAGGCCTTTCCGGAAGTTCAACCTATGGGTTTTATATTACCGGTTTTCTTTATGTGGATACTATCAATTGTTATCGGAATACTATTTCCGGAAATTTATTCAACGGTGGTTTTATTGGGATTTACAAATCAGGTAGCAGTGTAAATAGTAGAACAAACCTGTTTGAAAATGAAATTTACAATAACAGTTCCGATTCCGGTGCTTTTACGGGAATCAACCCTGCCACTGCCTGCTATATCTGGAAAAACAATATTTATAACAATTCAACTCAACTAAATAATGGAAAAAAGATCATCGGTATAGCCGGAACCGGATATATTTTTCAAAACAATATTTATAATTTAACAAGCAACAACTCACCCACAGGCTGTGCCTATGGAATTAATTCCACCGGTGCTACAATTTATAATAATTTCATTTCCGATATTAAAGCAACAGGGGCAACAGGACTTGGTGTATGTGGCATTTACATTGCTTCAGGTACTTCAAACGTGTATAATAATTCCATATTTTTAAATGCGTCCAGTTCTTCAACCACGACATTCAGTACTGCGGGAATTTATGCGCTCACTGCGGCTACTCTTGATATGAAAAATAACATTATTGTGAATACCTCCACCCCTGGCCCGACAGGAGGGCGAACCGCAGCTTATCAAAGATCGTCAGCTACTATATCCACCTATTTGTGCGGCTCTACGGCCAATTGTTTTTATGCAGGGACACCATCAACCAACAGACTTATTTACTATGACGGTACAACTTCGTGTCAGACTATAACAGATTACAAAAATAAAGTAACACCACTCGACATGACCTCTTTTTCAGAGTTACCTCCTTTTATTAATACAACAACAACTCCTTATGATCTTCGTTTGAAAACCGATGTGCCTACCATTTGCGAAAAAAACGGAATGGAAATAACAGCCATAAATTTATCTACTGATTATGATGGCGAAAATAGAGACACCATCCATCCCGATATAGGAGCAGATGAAATAAACGGGATCGCCTTAGATTTATGTTCTCCTTTCATTAGCTGCATCACCACTCAGCCAAGTTCCAATCCCCTTTATTATGATGTTTTGGGTGTAACTATTCATGATGTCAATTCTGTTGATACAACAAGTACATTTATGCCCCGTATTTACTTTAAAAAGAAGACCAATTCAAATGTTTTGAACACCAACGACAATACTACCGACGGTTGGAAATACACTAAAGCAACCGCCATTTACGGACAACAATTTGACTTCAGGCTCGATTACTTAAAATTATTTGGCGGAGGTGTTTCAGTTGATGACACCATACAATTTTTTATTGTTGCACAAGATACTCTTACAACACCAAATGTAGGCATCAACAAGGGTGCCTTAGCCTCACAGCCCGCATCGGTTGACTTGACAACAGCCGCTTTCCCGGTTATTTCCAACCTTCATAAATATAGAGTTGTCGGGATTATCTGCGGAACAAAAACCATAGGCACCGGTGGTGATTATGCCACTATTCCTGCAGCGCTTACTTCTTTAATGAATAACGAAATTACCTGTCCTGTGAAATTTCTTTTTATTGATACGCTATATACCCTGACATCAACACAAACTATCAGTACGCTGGTAGGCGGCTCTTCTGTTAACACTGTTACATTCAAACCTGCCACCAATATTAATGCAAGCATCAAGTTGAATTCTGCTTCTTCTCCCGTTTTTACCTTCAATGCGGCAAATATTATTTTTGATGGGGCAAATACCGAAAGCGGTGAAACCAGAAACCTGACTATTATGAATATAGGAGCTAATGGCAGTTCATCTAATCCTGGTCTTTTGATTAAAAGTGCAAATATTAAAATTAAGAACATTAATATATCAACCACAGCTACTGCATGGGGAGCTGATATAACATTTCAGACCGGTACTAATGATGCATTGGTTCAAAATTGCAATATCTATAATAGAGGGATTCGCACAACAGGATCCAGTTCTAATATTAATATTTTCAATAACAATTTTTTAGGCACATCTGTTCAACTGAGCAACGTGAATGGATATAATTTTATAAATAATGTAATATCAGTATCAAGTATGAGCGCTTTCTCTTGTTCCGGGAAAACTAAAATCTGCAATAACAATATAGCGGGTCAAGGTGTTTACGGAATTTATGTAGAAATTGGGAATGACACATTAACAATTGCAAATAACATGATTTCCATTTCAGCAGACAGTACAGGAGATGATCTCTTTGATGAAGGAATGCATGGTATAGAAATAAATCAAAATAACCATGTCAGAATATATAATAATTCAGTTTATTTAACAGGCACACAATTATACCCAGGAACATCAGGCGCTCTTTCCCTTATTGTTAACTACATGTATGCTTTCAATCATGATATAAGAAATAATATACTGGTGAATAATCAGGTTCCAACCGGAAATGGTAATGCTTATGCACTGAATTGTAGAAATATTGATAATAGCAATACTTCGTTAAATTTTAAGATGCAATTTTACCAAACCATAAGGAATTGAGATAAGCTCTCCTGTTTTTTTTGCAAGTCAGATCAATTTTTAAGTTTGAAATAATTCTGTCTGCCACAATTTTGTTGAGATACATCGTTTTAATATCACTCATCGAAAATGCCCCTCTCTTTTCTTTGGGGATTTTTAAATAATGTATAACCTTTGCAAGTGAAACCGCCGAAAGCGACATATTGAAATGAAAATATAGCTTATTCGCACCCTGTGCCTGGCAATGTGTCAACCCTGTAAACTGTTTTGCGTCCCTGTATAAAAATTCAATCTGAAACCGACTTTTGTAGTACAAATAAATTTGCTGTCCCGAAAGTTCCAAATCTGTTGAAAACAATACAGCATACTTTTCTTTTGATTGAACCCTTTTTAATTTTTCAACATATGCAATCTTTATTTTTCTTTTCAATGTTTTATTGTAAACAATCCCCTCATATACGACTGATTCGTCATCCTGATAACAATACCTGATCTTGCGTTTGTCAACTTGTGTCATTTTGATTTTCCCATCTAACACTTTTGGCCTGCCTTGCCGACCTGTGGGTTGCCCTTTATATACATATGATAAATTAGCATCATTGCGCAGTTTACTGATAATTTCTAAATCTGTTTCTGTTGTTACGGGTATGATATATTCCCTTTTTGCAAAATAGCCATCTACTACCTGATATTTTGAAAATGACAACAATATATCCTTCCGTTCAATGGTCAATGAGGCATAATGAGAAACAAGGGTTTTCCCTTTTGGGTTTAACTCTTGAGCAGTGGGAGTTTGCACTGCTTCTAAAGAAAAGGCTGTGTTGTTTTCTAAATCTACTACGGCAAACCCTCCTATTTCCAAACCCCTTTTCGCTTTCTGCGCACACCCGCTCCAGAATGTACCGATATGCTCTGTTTTCTTGCCGCTTTTGGGTATATACGATGGATCAAATACTGTTATTAAATTTTTTGAACAACTCCGTCTGATCAACTCAGTGTTAAACGTCAAAAAGTCAAACTGCTTCTCAAAATTGTTCCGATAGGTCTGTTCACTATTTTGTCCGTAACGTTCCATTCCCAGAAAATTATATCGGCCTCGCAACCCTAAATACAAAATAAATATGTGTGTTAAAAATTTCTTCCGTGACTTGTTTATATTGCCCATTTTATCTATTATTGCACAGACAAGAGCCTTGCTCTTTCCGAAGACATCATCTTGGTTTTTTTCCATAAAACAAAGTTTGATGTCTTTTTCTTTTGCACAACTGACCTATAGATAAAGTTTTTTACATACCTTTGTTAATAACAAATTTTTACCGAACTATTGTAATAGGAATGATTCGGTTTTTGTAATAAATAATGTTTATTCTTCAGCTTATTCACCGATAGCTAAAGTAAATAACACGACTTGTAACACTTTGGCAGAAGTGCAATCAGCAACACAACAAGATCAGGGCAGCATTCATGAAATACCTTATTACGTTTCAAACACTGACCTTCATTTAATACCTGAAAAAAATTGTGCCATAGATGGAAAAGGAGTGCACCTTGATTCGGTTTTGACAGACATTGATGGGCAAACAAGAGACGCAAACCCTGATATCGGGGCAGATGAATTTACTTCAGTTCCTATTACAGTTACACTGGGGAATGATCAAGCTATGTGCTATCCCTCATTTGTAACACTTGATGCAGGCAATCCTGTTGTTAATTATATCTGGCGAAAAGATAGCTCTACAGACACGCTCGCTACTACGCAAACATTAACTGTTGACACCACCGGTGCCTATAATGTGATTGTTGCAAACGGCAACTGCACAGCTGCAGATACAGTAAATATTTTCATGCATCTTGTTTCGTCAACCACACTTGATTATACTATCTGTAATGGTGATTCTTTACTAGCAGGTGGAACTTACCAGAAAAATACCGGAATATATTTTGATACACTACATACCTTTTTAGGTTGCGATAGCATAATTGTAACTAACCTAACTGTTCATCCTGCAATAACAGGCAGCCAGACATTAACTCTTTGTGCCGGAGAAAGTGTAACCGTTGGAACAAATACATATACTGCAACCGGAATTTACACCGATGTATTAACAGCAGTCAATGGTTGCGATAGCACGGTTACAACTAACTTAACTGTAAATCCCGCAATAACAGGCAGCCAGACATTAATTCTTTGCGCGGGAGAAAGTGTAACCGTTGGAACGCATACTTACGATTCAACTGGAATTTACAACGACACTTTAACTGCAATAAATGGATGTGATAGTACGGTGACAACAAACTTAATTATTAATACCTTGCCAAATGCAGGTAATAGTATCACTGATTCGATTTGCAGCTATATTACTCAATTTGATCTTTTCGCAGCGCTAAATGGTACACCTGATTCAAATGGTATATGGATTGATGTCAATAATACAGGTGCATTAACAGCAGGTATTTTTAATCCTTCAATACCAAGTGCTGGCCAGTCGTATGACTTTACCTATATAGTGAGCGGTACTCCACCATGTAATGATGCACAATCAACAGTAACAGTATTTGTTGATATTTGCGATGGTATAAATACAATCAATATTGAAAATATCAACATCTATCCGAATCCTACCAAAGACCTGTTAAATATTATCACAACCGGGACAAAGGGCGACTTCAGTTTATCTATTCTAAACATAGATGGACGGGAAATATTCAATGAGAAGGTACTTAACAGCCATGTGAAGTTTGATTTCCGGAATTATCCGAAAGGAATATATTTTGTAAAGGTACAGGATGGAAACACAGTGAAGGTTGAAAGAGTGGTTGTACTATAGTTGAACATTGATACTGTAATAAAAGCTCATTCCGAAAAGGGTGGGCTTTTTTTTGGATTATTTTAACTCAATAAACTCACCTGTTGCAGAATCTCTGCCGACTTTATTATGTGGATATACCCGTCCGTTCATTGCAATATAAACTCCTTCTGAAAGCACATTCAATGCGCCAACAGCAACGCCGATATTGAAATCAGCATCGGAATTTTTAAAGCGTTCAGGCCGGAAAGCGCCGGTCAAAACAATCGCTTTCCCTTTAATGTCCGATAAGATTTCGGCCGTTTCTATCATGGTATCCGTGCCGTGTGTAATAACTATTTTATCTGTTTCAGCTTCGTTGCAGCTTTTATAAATTTCGCACCGGTCTTCATTTGTCAGATACATGCTGTCTTTGCGTAATAAGGTTAATATTTCGAACTGAAAACCAGGTGAAACTCTTGATAAAATCCGTGAAACAGCAGGTTCGGTGATTTCAAAAGCAAAACCATGTTTGGTCTTTGGATAATCTTTATCTATGGTGCCGCCGGTTTGAATAAATAATATTTTCATAGGTAAATTTATTGATTGTTTTTTACGAAAATACACATTAAAATTTCTATGCCAAAATATAAACGGGTACATTTTAAAATCATACATTTGTACACTATTTTATAATTAATGAAGCATACAAAAACAGTAGCGTTTCATACGCTCGGCTGCAAGCTGAATTTTTCAGAAACATCCACTATTGCAAGGATGTTCCTTGAAAACGGATTTGTGCGTGTGGAATTTGGTGAGAATGCCGATGTGGTTGTGATCAATACCTGTTCTGTTACCGATGTGGCGGATAAAAAAAGCCGGCAGGCTATCAAAAAAGCCGTAAAATCTTCGCCGGATTCTGTGGTTGCAGTGATTGGTTGTTATGCGCAGTTAAGCCCTGAAAAGATCGGAAGGCTCGAAGGCGTTGACATCATCCTTGACACCAAGGAAAAATTCAATCTCCTCGATTATTTAAAAAACAAATCAATAAATAAAATCAGCAAAGCATCGGATATAAAAGAGATCGAACAATTTCACCCCTCATGGTCGTTTGGCGACCGGACAAGAACTTTTTTCAAGGTTCAGGACGGCTGCGATTATTTCTGCGCCTATTGTACGGTTCCGCTGGCACGCGGAAAAAGCCGCAATAATTCGATAAAAGATACCGTAAGGATCGCACATGAAATTGCCGAAAAGGGAGTGAAGGAAATTATTCTTACCGGAATCAATTTAGGAGATTTTGGAAAATCTACCGACGAAAATTTTATAGGCCTAGTCAGAGATCTCGAAGAAGTGAATGGGATCGTTCGATACAGAATTTCTTCCATGGAGCCAAACCTGCTTTCGGATGAGATGATCCGGTTTGTTGCCGGTTCGGAAAAATTCATGCCGCATTTTCATATCCCATTGCAGTCCGGCTGCGATAAAATGCTTCGCCTGATGGGCAGGAGATATGACCGGAGTTTGTTTGAAAACAGGATAAAAATTATTAAATTGCTCATCCCTGCTTGCTTTATCGGCGTAGATGTAATCGTTGGCGTACCGGGAGAAACAGTTGAGGATTTTAATGAAACTTTTCATTTTCTGATGGGAATGGATATTTCAGAACTGCATGTTTTCACTTATTCAGAACGAGAAAATACGAGAGCTATTCATTTTAGTGATAAAGTGCCCTATTCAGAAAAAAAACACCGAAGCGATATCCTTCACAAATTATCAAGTAAAAAATTGATTGAGTTCTATAAAAATAACCTGGGCAAAGAAACCTCTGTCCTTTTTGAAGAATACAACGACCACGGTTTGATGTACGGTTTCACTGAAAATTATATCAAAGTTGAAATTCCATTCGATAAAAACTTAATAAATGAAGTTTCGATAGTGAAATTAACAGGAATTTCAAAAAAAGGGAATGTAACCGTTTCATTAAGCATCTGAGGTTTTATTATTTAATGTATATTGGAAATGAACTACGAGAAAATTTGCAAAAGCGCCTGTGAACTGGCAATACAGGCCGGCAGTTTCATAAGGGATCAGCAACGTTTGATTTCTTCAGAAAAAATTGAAACTAAGGGCTTGCACAATTATGTAACATATGTGGATAAAACTGCCGAGAAAAAATTAGTGGAGGGGTTATTGAAATTGCTTCCTGAATCCGGATTCATCGTTGAAGAAGAAACCATAAAAAAGACGGATGAAAAATTCAACTGGATCATTGATCCGCTTGACGGAACAACAAATTACATTCATGGGCTTCCACCCTTCGCAGTAAGCATCGGGCTCAGAGAACATGACGAAATGGTTGCCGGGGTTATTTATGAAGTGAGCCATGATGAATGTTTTTATGCATGGAAAGGGAGCAGGGCATATTTAAACGAAAAAGAGATACATGTATCCGACATTACAAAAGTCACGGATTCGCTCATTGCAACAGGCTTTCCATATTATAATTATAACCGGCTTGCAAAGTTCCTTGCAACTATTGAGTATTTCATGAAAAATTCACACGGGCTGCGTCGCCTGGGCTCTGCGGCAACTGATATGGCGTATGTCGCCTGCGGCAGGTTCGAAGCGTTTTATGAATACGGGTTAAGCCCCTGGGATGTTGCTGCCGGCGCCCTTATTGTCGAAAGAGCAGGCGGTACGGTTACAGATTTCAACGGCGGCCTGGATTATATTTTCGGCAAAGAACTTGTCTCTTCAAACACTCACATTCATGAGGAATTTTTTTCCATCATCAAGGAAATGATGCGGTAGTTTTAGTAATCAGTGATCGGTTCCGCCTTCGGCGGACAGTATTCGGTAGTTTTTATTACCGATTACTGGTTACTGATTACTGTTTACAAAAGAAAGATATTAAAAAAATTTTAACCATTCTGAGTATAATCATAGGGGTTTGAATCCACTTTTCCGTCCTGAATATTGGAATAAGAAATTCAGCGAATAAAACAGGCGGATGATAGATTGACTTTTCTTATTGAATATTTTGTTGTAATTTTGAAATAAATTTAAAAATGAGATATATGAAAAAAATACTGGCTTTTCTGATTTTAATCTCCGTATGCAGCCATGCCGTATTTGCGAAAAAACTGAAAGTATTTTTTCAATATTCAAGTTTTTCTATCCCACAACAGGATCCATATCTGGAAACCTATCTCACTGCTGTGGGGAATTCCGTAGTTTTCAAAAAAACTGAAACAGGAAAATTCCAGGCATCCATTCAGATCACCATGCTGTTCAAGCAGCAGGACCATGTAAAAACTTTTAAAAAATACAATTTACTCAGCCCTGAAATTGACGATACCCTGAATGCATTACCTAATTTTATTGACCAGCAAAGAATACCCATACCCCAGGGAATTTATAACGTTGAACTAATCGTTGCAGACAACAATAACCCGGATGAATCGTTTTCCTTTAAAGATCTTTTATCTGTTGATTTTCCGAAAGACGACATCAGCTTTTCGGGAGTTCAGTTTCTTGAAAAATACGAGGTTTCAAAAAATCAAACCATAATTACCAAAAACGGGTATGACCTTTATCCATATGTATCGGATTTTTATCCAGAAAATATCAATAAGCTCATTTTTTACGCAGAAATTTATAACACGGATAAGATATTTAAAACCGATGAATTTCTTCTGCGTTATTCTGTAGAATCTATTTCAAAAAACAGGATCATCAGCGAATACAGCCGTTCGAAAAAGACAAAACCCGCTGAAGTGAATATTCTGCTTGCTGAATTTGACATTAACAATCTTCCTTCGGGAAATTATAATCTTTTATTTGAGGTGGTCAATAAAGATAATAAAACGGTCAAGTCCAAAAAGGTTTTCTTTCAGCGGAGTAAAATGGTTATAAAAGATGAGAATATTGATTACACGGCAATGGATATTTCAAATACATATGTCAGCAGCATTACGAATGCCGATACGATAAAAGATTATATTAAATGTGTATGGCCGATAGCCACTGAAAAGGAGAAGCATCATTCTGACAATGTTTTAAAATCGAACAATGTAGTATTCATGCAGCAATTTTTTTACAGTTTCTGGTCAACTCGCAACTTCGGCAATCCGCAGGAAGAATGGCTGAATTATAAAAAACAGGTTGACCTGGTGAACAAACTGTATAAAACACAGATAGAAAAAGGTTATGAAACCGACAGGGGAAGAACATACTTGCAATATGGAGATCCCAATACAATTACTGAAAACAGGTTTGATCCCGTAGCTCTTCCTAATGAGATATGGCATTACTACTCCATCCGCGGGCAAACCAATATCAAATTCATTTTTTACAACCCGGATCTTACTACCAATGTATATCACCTTCTTCATTCCGACCTGAAGGGAGAAATTCAGAATTCGCAATGGGAAAGCGTTCTTTATGGCCGGCACGAAGGCCAGGGGATCCCTGAGAACATGCAGGGAAATGAACATTTCACGAAGGGCACAAAAACAAGCGGAACCTACGACGGACGAATGAAGAATCCGTAATAATTCCTGATTTTTTATGAATTTCGAAACAATTAAAACTGAACTTAAAGGGAATATTCTCATTGTTCAGATCAACCGTCCTGATAAAATGAATGCTCTTAGCATGAAGTTCATGGACGAGTTAAGTCTTTTAACAAAAAATATAGAATTGTTGCCCGATGTAAAAGTAATTGTAATTACGGGTAACGACAAAATATTTGCTGCTGGTGGAGATATTAATGAAATGTTGTCTATGAATGAAACGGAGGCTACTGCCGCTTCTGCAAAGGTTCAGAAAACATATCAGAATATTGAAGAACTCCCTATTCCGGTGATAGCGGCAGTAAATGGATATGCTTTAGGCGGCGGATTTGAACTCGCTCTCGCATGCGATTTTATCATTGCGTCGCAGGATGCGGTTTTCGGTTTGCCTGAAGTGGATCTCAGCGTGATTCCTGCCGGTGGCGGCACACAGCGACTTCCAAAAATCACGGGCATTCATACTGCAAAATTCCTGCTGATGACCGGTGCAAAAATAACTGCTGAAGAAGCCTGTAAACTAAATTTAGTTCAGAAAATCGCCGCACCCGGAAAAGCGGTGGAAGAAGCTTTGGCGATTGCACAAAATATTGCCGCCAAGCCAAAGGAAACTATAAAAAAAATCAAACAGGTTTTAAATAAAAGTACCCAATCACCTTTTGAAGAAGGTTGCAAATTAGAATCAGAATATTTTGGTTTTCTTGTGGAAAATGAAGGGAAAAAAGGCTTAAAATCTTTTCTTGATAAGAAGAAATAGAAATCGGGGATATTTATGAAATTAACAACAACCCTGACAAATTTATTTGAGATTGAATTCCCGTTAGTAATGGCTCCCATGTTTCTTGTATCCAACGAAGACATGATAAAAGCTGCTGTTTCCAATGGAATTGCAGGAGTGATCCCCTCGCTGAATTACAGAAACGACGGCGAACTTGAAGTTGTTTTATCCCGACTGAATGATTTTAAAAACAAAACCGGCAGGGGAACATATGGTGTGAATCTTATTGTTCAGAACTCAAATCCTTTTTACAAAAAACACTTAGATATTTGTATTAAATACCATGTTCCTTTTTATATTACCTCGCTTGGAAATCCCTCTGAAGTGATTCAGAAAGCGCATGCTTACGGTGCCAGGGTGTTCTGTGATGTAACCAATATCCGTCATGCAAAAAAATGTCATAATGCAGGCTGCGACGGATTCATAGCAGTGGGCCAGGGAGCCGGGGGCCATGCCGGGCCATACCCGTTGCAGGTATTGATACCCGCATTGAAAAAAGAATTTCCTGATAAACCCATATTAGCCGCAGGCGGCATTTCAACCGGTAACGGAATTTTATCCGCCCTGTATCTGGGTGCAGCGGGAGTTTCAATGGGCACGCGTTTTATTGCCTGCAAAGAATGTAATGTGAGCGATGAATATAAAAATGCAATCGTCCAATCCCGCATGGAGGATATTGTGATGACAGAAAAAATTTCCGGCACGCCCAATTCGATTATCAATACTCCGTTTGCAAAAAAAATCGGGTACAAACAAAACTGGCTGGAAAAATTCATCACACAATATAAATCTGCAAAAAAACAGCATAAAAATCTTATCCGGCAGAAATGGATAAAACTCCTTGAACAGTCTGTTATACCCGGAAACTATCAAAACCTTTGGATAGCCGGACAATCCGTAGAACTGATTGATAATATAAAATCATGCGATGAAATAATAACGGATTTGAAAAATGAAGTTTTTACCGCCATCGCTGAACTCAAAAATAAATTTACAGAATAAGAGTCTGGTTAAAGATGCAACAGTTCCTTCACCATTGCTTCCACTTCTTTTTTGATCTCTTCATATTTTTCCTGCAGTTGCGGGGTAAAACAATCGCCAAAGGTGAGGTCTTCGAGAATCTCAATGGCGATGATGTCTATTTTATCGGTAATAAAGATGTTCAGATTTTTTGCCATCTGAAGCGCGGTCAAAAATGAAATATCGTGAAGGTTTGATATGTGGGAAGTCTCTTTAAAATTTGCAGGAGTGAGATAATAAACTGAACCCGGAATACCGTTTTGAGTTTTAATGGCATCAATGATGATAACATGATCGTAATCCCTGATCATTTCAATAAGTTCCATTCCGCCGACAGCAGCAGTATCATATTTTATGTTTGGATCAGTAATTTTTTCTTTCAGGTACCATGCAAGTTTCGGCCCAATTCCATCGTCCATCAGGATGTCGTTACCCAATCCCAGTATAATGATATTTTTTTCCATTATCTGTATTAATAAAATAAAACAGCCTAAAAGTAATAAACTTTCAGGCCATTTACTAAAAATCAATTATGAATAATTACCGAACTAAAGTTCCAACTCTGCGCTTGACGTGTTCCATTTAGCATTTATCTTAGCATCATGGTAAATGCATTTGTAAACCAGTTTAAGGAACATGTATCCTTTGAATAACCCCGGATTGCTCGGAGGTAAAAAAGTTGCAAAAGGACCTTCGCTATTTAGCGTCCTATATGTGGCATGGCATTGGAGTAAATAACCCTTATTAGCAACCGTGTTATTATCTTTTGTTAAGAAGTCTTTTTAATTCAGCTATCTCTTTGTTTTTTTCTTCAAGTACTTTGTCTTTTTCTTTTATTATTTCCTCTAATTCCTTTGTTTTGGCTTTGGCTGTTAATTCTAATATTCTATATGCTTCTTGCTCCTTTTCAATTTCTTGTCGTTCTTTTGGGTCTGTCCCTGTCTTATGCAAAAGAGCTAACATATTCTTGATATTTTCATCTATTATTTCATAATTATATTCTTTGATAATTCCCTTTTCATCTACAAAAAAGTCTTGTTCAAATACGCTTAACATTTGTTCTAAACGGTTTTGTAATTTCCCTTTTATCCTCGATATTTGTACTACATAACAGTCATGTGTTAGTTTCTCTATAAAGTCACTCTTTTGGGGAATTATTTGCTTTGATATTAAGTCAAAATATTGACAATTTACTTTTACTGCCGGTGTTTCTATTTCTTGCAATTTAAATCCCAATAAATAAATTGTAATTATTGGTAATACTGTCTTTTCTTTTCCGTTATCTGTCTCTATTTCGTCTTCTTTTTTGTATTGTTCTCCCAAATAATTCCGAAAACGCATTAAGTCAATCGGATTTTTTGCCTTTTGAATTTCTATAAGTACTTTTTTATATTCATTATTCCCTGTCTTTATTGTTGCTATAAAGTCCAAACGATAAATTGCTAATCCTAGCAATCCTGCTATTTGATCTTTTATTTTTTCAAAATCTCCAGTCTCTTTTAACTGTTCTAAGTCCTTATAATACGTATACTCCTGAGGTTTTACCTG
>JACREX010000114.1 GCA_016212695.1 Bacteroidia bacterium | reverse complement strand
TCAATCTTCTTTCAGGCTATCCATATCAAGTAAGATTCCGGTATGAATCGTGGTCTCCAAACATTTTCTGTATAGATACATTAACAATCATGGTACCGGACACGGGAAAGGTGACAGCGAGCTATAATACCGCCGTTCTTCATCAGGAACATCTGATACCGGGCTTTAGCGAGCTCTTTTTTACCAATACTTCAGTAGGAGGGAAACGGTATGAATGGCATTTCGGGGACGGAAGCACTTCAACTGCGGAGAATCCGTCGCATATATATACATCGTTAGAAAATAGCCATAACGGATGTTTCTATATATACCTGATAGCATGGAGCAAAGAGGAGTGCGAAGACTGGAGCGACTCAGGCCTGGTATGTTTGGAACCAGTATCGGAATTGATAGTGCCGAATATTTTTTCACCCAATGGAGATGAAAAAAATGATTACTTTCAGGTAAGCGGAAAGACATTGAAAAGTTTCCATGGAATCATCACGAACCGATGGGGAAAGACTTTATTTGAGTGGGGTGAGTGGGACAAGAAAAAACATCTTGGGTGGGATGGAAAACTCAGCGGTACCGAAGCATCTCCCGGAGTTTACTATTATATAATCACCGCAGAGGGTTGGGACAATATAAAATATGACCTGAAAGGCGCATTCCACTTAGCGCGGGAGAAATAAAATATAAAATTTAATTTGATAAAAATGGCGCGGTGAATTACTGCGCCATTTTATTTTGAAAACAGACTACTGCATAAGTTCTATAGCATCTCTGATTTCAATCCGGTCGCTATTATTGAAAGCAACAATAAATGCATCATTAAACCCTAATTTTTCTACTTTTCTAAGTAATTCACGAGCAGAAGCAATATCTTTTAACGAGCCTATGACATATTTATATAATCCGTTATGGTGATAACAGGAAACCTCTAATCCTTTAAAATCTGATGAATTCATATCAATCTTCCTGGAAGAAACTTTTATCTGAACCTTAAAAGATATATTTATATGATCACCGGACTTCTGTTTTGAAGAAAATTTTTTCTTCAGGGTATGATTTTTTAACAAGCAATAAAATATACGGGCCTCATGATTTGAACACGCGTTAAAATGCCACCATTCGGTTGTTATCCCTCCAAACAGCGCCTTGGTCATGATTGTCCTTAGTAATTCCCGGCTGGCAATTTGTTTTTTTGTAAGCCGTCCCGCTTTCAGATAATCTTTTTCAAATACGGGGTAAGCTAAATATTCAAAGGAATCATACGGAGTGCCCATATCCAATTCCTTACCGTTTTCATCAATGATGCTTACATCAACGGCAGCGCCATAATTGTGAAGGGAACCATAAGCCGGATTGGATATATATTTTGATTTTTCATCCACCGAAATCTTCATGGAATCCCACATCATCTTCTGAATGCTCCAGGGTCTTGTAGCGTCATAAACAACCAAACTGTAGCCCGGAAAGGTGTCTTTCAGGTATTGCTGTGCTTTCACTAATTGCCTGACAACCGGTTCCTGAAGGTAGCCTTCGGTTAGATTACCATATAGATTTTTTTTCAAAAAATTATTTGTTGTGGAATATTTCAAATCAATTTTTATGGAAGGATCAAAATCGCTGATCTTTACAAGTCCTGCTTCTATCATGATCTGCTCCAGTTCAGGAATTTTCTTAACAGAGGCGGATTTTAATGAAGAACCTGTTTCTGTTTTTTCATTTTCGGGATTACCGGGTATATCATTGGTGTTAACTGAATAGCAAAATACAGTGGAAAATATAAATAACCCTGCAAATATGAAATGCGACTTAATATAATAGAAACATTTTGGACTCATATATCAATAAGCAATTCCGTGATTTAGGTTTATTTCTGTGGCGAATATATAAAATATTTGTGCATACAGTTCATACTTGAAAATATTTGATGAACAATGAATTGTTTATTAAACCGGTTTCTGAAAATGTAAAAAGCGCTGATTATTTGAGAGTTAATTTCAGATATCACATTTAAAACCGGAAAAGTTTACTGACACATATCTGAAACTGATGGATTATTTTTGATCTGATTTCAGATGATCTTATTATTGTTTTTCCGATCAGAATTTATTATTTGAGAAAAAAATGGTACTATTGTTTTATAAAGAAAAGCTCAATCATTATGGGAAAAAGCCTGACAGATAAATTCAAATTTAAAGAAATCCGATTTTATTGCTCCGATGAATGGATGGCCGGTTCAACCAAAAAATACCGCACGGTTTTCGAAAGGCAGGAAGTTCGGTATATATGGGCGGAGTTTTCGTTTTATAATAAATTGTTTGATGAAGAAGAATGGAGCGCTAAAATAACCATGAAATCGTTTGCTTTTGAAGGAAGCGACAAAAGAGAACTATGCAAGCTTGAGTCGGACAGGATCATTAAAACAGATGAAAATATTGTGTATGTGAGAGAAGGATGGGGCAATGAAACAGCCGGTATGTTTTGGAAAAAAGGAGATTATTGCTGGGAGGCCTATATCGGCGATTCCCTTGTGGGCACTGAAAAATTTCATATAGAAGACGTGGGCATGGTGAGCCCGGGATATAATCCTTATTTTGAAATTGAATCTGTTAAATTATTTGAAGCGGGATATGATTATCCCAAGATGGACAACCGCAAGTATCTGAAAAAATTCAAAAGGTGCGATACCCGCTATGTATGGGTTGAGTTTAACATTATTAATAAAACGAATGCAAATTATTATTGCGAGATATTTTATAATTTTTATGATGATGCCGGCCAATACAAAGCACAGACCTCAAGCCTTGAATTGATCGGATCCAATAAATCGGGCGTTAAATTTACATTTGACGTGGGGTGGGGAAATAAAGTGTCCGGTTCATGGAAAGATGATAAATATATTATTGAAATGGTTTTCATGGATACCCTTATTGCCGTGGTGCCGTTCGAAGTCGGAGAAGAAGCGGTTGAAGGAATCACAGAACCGGTGAAAAATATTACTCCTGAAAAAATCATTTCTACAACAAATCAATCTGCACCGGAGAAAGAACAGTCGCTCGAAGAAATCATGCAGGAAATTGAGCAATTGATCGGCTTGGAAGATGTGAAGAAAAATATCAAAACACATATAGATTATTTGAATTTTATCAAACTCAGAAAAGAGAAAGGTTTTGACGATTCGGAAAAAATCAACCTGCACAGTGTTTTTACGGGGAACCCCGGTACGGGAAAAACTACTGTTGTGAGAATGATGGGCAAGCTTTATAAAAACATGGGACTTCTTTCCAAAGGCCATGTTATTGAGGCAGGCAGGGCAGACCTTGTAAGCGAGTATATCGGGCAAACAGCGCCCAAAGTGAAAGACCTTATCGAAAAAGCAAGAGGTGGCATTTTATTTATTGACGAAGCCTATAGCCTTGTGCGCGACAAAAGTGATACAAAAGATTTCGGACGCGAAGTAATCGAAATACTGATTAAAGAATTATCAGACGGCAAAGGCGATCTCGCAGTTATGGTTGCCGGATATCCGAAAGAAATGCAGGTATTCATTGATTCCAACCCGGGTTTGAAATCCCGGTTCAATCATTATTTCCATTTTGATGATTACATACCCGAAGAACTTATTAAGATCGTAGATTTTGCCTGCAACAAACGTAAGGTAACATTGGTGCCGGAGGCCAGGGAATACCTGATGAAAATAATAACGGATAAATACCGCGACCGCGATTCTTCTTTCGGTAATGGGCGTTTTGCTTATTCCTTAGTTGATGAAGCGAAAATTAACCTGGGTTTGCGGTTAATGCACCGCCCGGATATCAAAGATTTGTCAAACGAGGTTTTATCAACCATTGAGATGGATGATGTTAAAAAAATATTTGAGTCAAAACAAAAGAAGATAGCGGATATAGCCATTGACGAACCGCTGTTGCGCATATCTCTCGAAGAACTGAATTCATTGATCGGCATGGTCAAACTGAAGGAAGAAATCAATGATCTGGTTAAGTTGATACGTTATTACAGGGAGATAGGAAAAGATGTGCTGAATAAATTTTCGATGCATATCGTTTTTACGGGTAATCCGGGCACAGGTAAAACCACGGTTGCCAGAATTATCGGAAAAATATTCAAATCGCTTGGGATGCTCGAGCGCGGGCACCTTACAGAATGCGACAGGGAATCTCTTGTGGCAGGATATATCGGCCAGACTGCCATTAAGACCAATGAACTGATTGAGCAGGCACGAAACGGTGTGTTGTTTATTGATGAAGCGTATTCTTTAATGAAAGAATCAGGAAATGATTTTGGATCGGAAGCGATCGAGATTTTGCTTAAAAGGATGGAAGATTTAAAAGGAGAGCTTTCTATAATAGTTGCCGGCTATCCTGACAAAATGGACCTGTTTCTTGAATCAAATCCCGGATTGAAATCAAGATTTAACCAGCATTATTGTTTTGAAGATTATTCTCCAGATGAATTATTCGATATTGCTCTTGTGATGCTTCAAAAAGAAAACCTGAAACCGGATATTAACGCAGAAATTCATTTGAAAAAATATTTTATCGCTGCATTCAGCGCCCGTGACAAATTTTTCGGAAATGCGCGTTTTGTGAGAAATACGATAGGCGAAGTTGTGAAAAATCAAAATCTCAGAATGGCATCCCTGCCTGCAGGTTCAAGAACCGAAGAAATGATAGAAACCGTTACTATTGTTGATGTTCAGGAATTCAATTTCACGCAACAGAATAAACCCGGCAAGATGGGATTTAAACCATAGTTTACTATGACAAGGGTTTATTTTTTTTTGATAATTTTTCTGATTACCTCATGCAGAATGTCTGTTGAGAAGAAATTAGTTTCTCTGGCAGACGGGGATCCTCTGGCCAAGGCCTATGCTATTACCAAAACCATATCCCGGGAACATGAAAAAGAAGATGTATTTAAAAAGATCGCTATCGAATACGCCCGTCAAATGAATTTTGATTTCACTTATTTTTTTATTGATAAAATTCACAATTACAACAATCGCGTTGAAGTTTACCTTGAGATTTATAGCGCCCACTTAGAATCCGGGAATAAGAAAAAAGCGGATTTGGCTTTATCCAGAGCGCTTAACATGGCAAAGGATATTGACGGCAGGTCAGACCCGCAAAGTTCAGTCTACAATCCTTCCGGAACGAAAGATTATATCTGGCGGAAAACCGCTGAAATTTATTTAAAACGGAATGATTTTCAAAATGCTAAAATGGCCATAAAAAATGGTTTCTGGCAGGATGAAATTTCAATTTATCTGAGTATTGCAGATCAATATATAAAGAATAATCAGAAGCAGGAAGCCCTGCAGATACTGGCAGAGGCTCTCGACAAAAGCATGCCGTATTATCCGGATGGATTAACCCGCATAGCAGACCGCTATTTGTTACTTGGCGAAAAAAGTAATATCCGGAATATTCTGGATTCTGCATATTTGGAAGCGGTGAAATCTGTTGATCCGGACGAACGCTCGGATATTCAAGGCGAAGGTATGCAAAGCTTAGTTGATATAGCGGTTTTATATATTAAAACCGGAAATAATAAAAAAGCGTCCATGATTTTTAAGCGGATAAACAATGATAAGCTGGGCGATAAGGATTATTTCCTGGGAGATTTTATAACTAAATTAGTTGAAGAAAAAAAATACAAAGAGGCAGAACGGTTTTTAAAATTTATTGATTCGGACCATTACAGGGCTATTGCGGCAGGTGAACTTTCAGCGGGTTTTTATTTTTCCGGGGCAAAGAAAAAAGCTGAAAAATTATTTCAGGAGTCTGTAAAATATGCTGAAAAATTAAATCCTTCTGAAACCGCTGAAATAATCTGTGAAATTGCAACCCGTTATGCAAACCAAAACAATAAATCAGAAAAAATTGAAATGCTGCTGGATATGGTATCAAAAAAAATCAACCAGATAAATAAAGATGATAAAGATAATGTCCTGCGCGACATGGGAATATTATACACAAAGTCGGGCGATGCGAAAAAAGCCACAGATATGCTAGTATCTATTAAGAATGAATCGGTGAAGTCTGAAGCGTTAAAACAATTAGCGGTTTTTTATTCGCAACATAAAAATGTAAAACAGTCTTTTGAAACAATAAGAAAAATACCGCTCGCATATTACAGGGCTTTGTCGCTGGTTGAGATATTACCGTATTGCAGGGAAAATGGAAAAAAAATCAAGAAATATATTCATGCTCTTTAATTTTATTAAAAAGGTAATTCAAAAACTATGGACACTCACGAAATACATACAGTCACGGGCGCTTTCGGTTTTTCCGGAAAATATATCACAAGGCGTTTGCTTGATTCAGGAATAAAAGTAAGAACCCTTACCAACTCTTTAAAGAGAGAAAATGAATTTGGCGATAAAATAGAGATACATTCTTTTAATTTTGATTATCCTGAAAAACTGGCTGAGTCATTACGAGAAACAACGGTTTTATACAATACCTACTGGGTACGTTTTAACCATTCGGATTTTAAGCATTCGGTGGCGGTCGAGAATACGCTCCGGTTATTTGAGGCGGCAAAAAAGGCAGGGGTGAAAAGAATTGTGCATACAAGCATCACAAACCCTTCCGAAAATTCTCCGCTCGAATATTTTTCCGGCAAGGCAAGGTTGGAAAAAGCGCTTATGGAATCCGGCATCTCGTATTGTATTTTGCGCCCGGCGGTTTTATTTGGCATAGAAGATATTTTGATTAACAATATTGCATGGATGGTCAGAAAACTTCCTGTTCTCGGTATATTTGGCGATGGAAACTATAAACTGCAACCCATCTTTGTAGATGATTTCGCAGCGCTTGCCGTTGAAGAAGGCAAGAAATCCGAAAATAAGATCATCAATGCGATAGGTTGTGAGACATTCACTTATAAAGAACTTATTAAAGAAATAGTTAAAATTACCGGGGAAAAACCGCTGATAATTTCTGTATCACCGGCATTGGGATTTTGGGCGGCTTCAATTATCGGGAAATTTGTAGGCGATGTGATCATAACAAAAGAAGAAATCAAAGGGCTCATGTCTGATCTGCTTTATACGGAATCCCCGCCCCAGGGAAAAACAAAACTTACGGAATGGGCTAAAGAAAACGCATCCATCCTGGGCGTTCATTATGCAAGCGAGTTATCGAGAAGAAAAGACAGAACAAAATCTTATTATATAAAAACGGAATAAAATTGTACGGTTGGTAATCGGTGATCGGTAAACGGTAATCAGAATTACCAAACACCGAATACCTATAAAATATTAGCTATTCAAAAATCAATAATGTCCCAATTAAAAGACTCTATGATAAAAAAAATTGTATTCCTTGGCGCGGGGAATGTCGCAACAAACCTTGCCCTTGCTTTTAAAGATAAAAGTTTTGATATAGTGCAAATATTTAGCAGAACAGAGAAGTCTGCTTCCGGGCTGGCAAAAAAAACAGGTTCATCTTTTACAATAAAAGCAAGTAACATTATTAAGGATGCTGATGTTTATATCATCGCTTTATCCGATAATGTACTGGATTCTGTATTGAGAGATGCCGGATTTTCCAATCAGTTGCTGGTTCATACCTCTGGAAGTTTATCAATGGATGTATTAAAAAAATATTCTTCAAAGTACGGGGTTTTTTATCCACTCCAAACCTTTTCGAAATCTCAGCCTGTTGACTTAAACAATGTGCCGGTATGTATCGAGGGCTCTGATAAAAATGTTGAAGCCGTTTTATCAGGACTGGCAAAATGTATTTCAGGCGCAGTTCATACCATAGATTCCGAAACAAGATCCCATATTCATCTGGCTGCGGTTTTTGCATGCAATTTCAGTAATCATATGTATTCGGTTGCTGAAGATATTTTAATAAAAAAAAATATGAGTTTTGATATATTGAAACCGCTGATTGAAGAAACGGCAAGAAAAATCACCCTGCAAAATCCACGCGAGGCACAAACCGGCCCTGCAGTAAGAGACGATAAGAATATCATGGAGAAGCATCTCAAAATGTTATGGGGCGCACCGTTGTACGAAAATATTTATAGATTTGTAAGCGAAAGTATTTTAAAAAGTCGTAACCAATAAAATTTGGGGGTAACAAGAACAGGTGGATTATGGGTCGAAATAGTTGATTCTGAAAATCAGCCATAGCCCCTGCCCTAAAGGGAGGACTGATTTTCATCGGCTTCACCCTTTAGGGTCGGGGCAAAAAGCCGAAAAAAATAAATCTTTTATCAACGGATTTAACCCATGACCAACAACCGCAATTCAAAAAGGTTAAAAAGTGGTTACTGCAGTTTGCGATGAATGATTAAAAATAAATTATGAGTAATTTTAAAGAAGATCTTTTAAATATCAGGGCCTTTGCTTTTGATGTGGACGGCGTTTTTTCAGGCAACATTCTCCTTTCGAGCAGCGGCGAACAGTTACGTCCCATGAATATGAAAGACGGATATGCCGTTCAACTTGCGGTTAAAAAAGGATACCCTGTTGCCATTATCAGCGGAGGCGCCTGTGAGTCTATCCGGAAGCGGTTTTCCGGCCTGGGCGTTAAAGATATTTATATCGGGTCAAGCGATAAGATGAAAGACTTTGAAGATTTTCTCGGCAAAAACAATTTGGATTTTGAAAGCATCCTTTATATGGGCGATGACCTGCCCGATTATTTTGTTATGAAAAAAGCCGGTATTGCCACATGTCCCTCTGATGCGGCGCAGGAAATCAAGAGCATTTCAAAATATGTTTCCAGTATCAGGGGAGGCGACGGATGCGTCAGGGATGTGATAGAGCAGGTGCTGAGGGCGCAGGGAAAATGGATGGATACGGATGCTTTTAAATGGTAAAGAAAAAAGTTTTAAGTTTGATGTTTTAAGTTTAAAGTTAAAATCCTAAATCGTAAATCGTAAATCCTAAATCAATTAAATGGTTGCATTTTTCAGACTCATACGGTATCAGAACCTGCTTATCATTGCCCTCACGCAATACCTGATGAGATGGTGTGTTATCAACCCGATCCTGAAACTTAACGGCTTTGAATTGCAATTAGGCGAATTCAATTTTTTTCTTTTGGTATTATCAACGTTATTGATCACGGCGGCGGGATATATCATCAACGATTATTTCGACCGGAAGGCTGATATGCTTAACCGCCCCGCACGGGTTGTAATCGGTAAGATGATAGACAGGCGTTCTGCCATGATGCTGCACATTATTTTTAATGTAGCGGGCGTATTGATCGGGGCCTTCCTGTGTTTTTCAATCGGGCATATCGGTTTTAGTGTTATTTATATCCTGATCGTTGGTCTGTTGTGGTATTATTCCACTACTTATAAGCGGCAATTCCTTATCGGCAATATTATCGTGGCGCTGCTCACGGCCCTTGTGCCTTTTATGGTTATCTTGTTTGAAGTACCCTTGCTGAATGTCCGGTATAAAGAAGTTTTGCTGCAATACGGGATAAATTTTAACATTATCCTGGCATGGGTAGCCTGTTTTTCATATTTTGCATTTCTCACCACATTGTTCCGGGAGATTATAAAGGATATTGAAGATTTTGAGGGCGATTATGAGTTGGGAAGAAATTCCCTGCCGGTTTTATTAGGCGTCTTTTACAGTAAGGTAATCGTTATTTCTTTAATAGTATTCACAATTATTTCATTGCTTTTTATTTATTTCCGGTATACTGAAAATATTTTTTCGCTCCTGTATTTCATCATTGCGCTTATTGCCCCCATGCTGTTTCTGATTTACAGGGTTATCCGCGCACGCAACAAAAATGATTATCATTTTGCCGGCAACCTCTCCAAAATCATCATGCTTCTGGGAATAGGTTATGCTATTTATATCAATTTAATTTAGCCTGTATTATTCATAAAATTATTTGGATTTAGGATCACAAATCCTATATCTATTTTGGTAATTCCTTAATCCTTGACCATGTTTCCGTCCTTCCGATAAGAGAAATTCCAAGATAACCGCGGAGATACAGGGTGTTTCCATCTTCAGACAGTTTTAGCTTGCAGCTATAAAAATCACCGCCTTCCGGGTCATATATTTTCCCTTCTTTATAGTTGTAATTCCCGACATATTGTGCAGAAACAAGGATCTCGAGCCCTCTCAGCGGGCGGTTTCTTAAATTGGGATCCGGATTTTTTGTGTCCTGCAACGGCTTTTTTGTTTTACTATCTATGGAATCTTTCATCCATACTAATTTTCCGTAAAACTTAGCGCCTCTTTTATAAATTTCTATAACGCCGGTTTTCTGTTGCGACAGCCATTTACCGATTATATTGTCGGCCGGATTTTTCTTTTTTTGTGCAAAAATACACGATGAAATTATCAAAGTAATAATTAATAAACTGCCTGTTTTCATTTGCTTAAAAAAGGATTATTACCGAGCTAAAATATTAAAAAATTACCGGTTGATAATAATTTTTTTTACAGAAGTTTCTGTGCCGGTTTTTATTTGTATGTAGTAAATTCCTGAGGAAAATGCAGATATATCGAAACTGAATTTTTGCGAAGCAGGGATTGCATAATATACTTTTTCACCCAAAGAATTAAACACATAAATTTCTGTTCCTTTCATAAGGAGCTTCCCAAATAGCACGGATACGGTATTCTTTGCAGGGTTCGGAAATACTGTTACCTGATCATGATAATTAAATAGAAGCGGCGTTTTCATATAAGTAATTGAATCATACTTTGACTGGGCAACCAGTGCCGCGTTTCGTAATATATAAAGATTTTCTCCCGCCAGAAGAGCAAACGTAACTTTTTCCGTATCGCCCGGAGCAATCGTGAAAGGCCCGGCGCTCATCACATCGCACACATCATTGCCGCTTCCTGTGCCGCCGGCACTATGACGGGTATGGGATATAATATAATATTTTTCTAAACGCGTAAAATTATCCGTTATATCAATATCAATGCTATCCCCTCCCGGAACCTGGTCAATGGCATAATGGTTCATCGTCTGTCCGGATAAAAGCTTCATCCCTGCGTAAATACCATCCGGCTGGGTGCTGCAGGTATATGATAAATTATTTATTGAATCAAAATTCACTTTATCTGTTAAATGATATGCAATGTCCCAGTCGGCAAAAATACCGGCATACATATTTGTTAAAGCAGAAGAATCAGTATTTATCAGATTATATTCAATAATGATAAAACCGGCGGCAGTGTCTTCATCCCATGCATATACATTCTGAATCGTTTTTATATTTAATTTATTGAAGTTATAATCATCATTAAAAGATGCGCTGATATCCTCGTCGGAAACCTGTGAAGGAACAACTTTCTGCGCTCCCGAAATAATTTTAAAATCATTGACCTGTCTGACACAGGTTGAAATTCTGTTGGAAGCATTTCCAACTATCAGGCCGGCATCATAAAAAAGCGGGAAACTGTTTTTATAGGTAAATCCTATGCCATTTAACAGCCCGAAATAATTATATCCTATATTTCCATTTGCCGTAATTGTTGATGCGATGAAATTAGTGTCAATATCCACATAGCTTCGGTTCACTATAAATTCGATATATTGCACTGCCCTGTAATTAAAATAGAGATCGCTAATTACAAATTTTAACCGGACGGTATCATCATAGGCTGCCGAAGGTAATATTTTTACTGAGAACGGATTATTAAAATTGTTTACCGTATCCATTGTATTAATGACTCCCAAATTAATCAAATCGTTTTGAATGCTGATAGCTGCAGACGATGATGACATAGTAACATAAACATTATGGCCTGGAGTGAGGAAATTAGTAAATAATCCCTGTATTAATACGGTATCATTTGCTGCGAAATAATTATCATTATGATCGGTCAAGGTATATGAATGATAAACAACAGAGGGCGGCAATGTGTCGGTCAATGCCCTGTAAAGATTCACCCTGCCGGATCCCAGTAAATCAACGAATGCTGCATTATCGGGGATGGTATCAATTATATCTGCCGTAACTTTCAACACTTCGCGTATCTGTTCTGCACTGTAATACGGATAATATTTTTTCAAAATCCCTGCACATCCTGAAATTACAGGAGCGGCAAACGAGGTGCCATGATCAACCTGGAGATATCCGTCATTATTATTCGTGGTATAGAAAAACCGTTCGGGTGCACAGATGTCAACCTTTATTCCATAAGAAGAGCTATATGATTTAATATCATTCTGGTCTGTACCGCCTACGCTCATCACATGCTCATAAGATGCGGGATAAAATAATTCCTGGTTACCATTATTTCCGGCAGCAGCCACCACCAGCATGTTTTTGCCGAAAGCATAATTGATTATTTCCTGCCCGAACGGCTGGTCGCTCACTGAATTTCCCCACGAGCAGTTTATCACGGGATAACCATGGTCTGCCGCATACACAATAGATTCGTATCCCCCGGTTCCGGGACACTCGTCGCCGATTTGCCGGCAGATTTTTAAATGCACGAATTTACATTTGAAGCCAACGCCTGCTACTCCGATATGATTATCCGTGCGTGCAGAAGCTATGCCTGATACCCATATCCCATGATATACCCATATCCCATGATATGCACATTCTGCCTGCGGATTATTATCATTTTCGCCGAAATCCCAACCCCTGAAATTATCTATAAAACCGTCGCCGTCGTTATCTGCGCCATCTAATGGATCATTTAAATTGTAAGATACATTATATACCAAATCCTGATGGTCATTATCCGTACCCCAGTCGGAAATTGCAATCACAATATCCGAATCGCCCCGGCAGATATCCCATGCCTCAATCGCTTTAATTTTATAGAGATGATACTGGGAGCTTGGAACCATTGGATCGTTGGGCACATACAGCGGATATACGATATAATGCGGCTGGGCATATTCAATGTCGGGATTATTTTTAAGATACCACACAACTTTTTCAACCGGGACGCCGGCAGAATATTCGACCTCATAGATCGTAGAAATATCTATGGTTTTATTCCCCGATCTCACAGGTTTTGAAAAAGGAAATTTCTGTTTAAGAGTTTTTACCTGGATGGAATTGAAAAATATTTTCAGTTGTTTATCATTGATTTCACCAGGATTACAGATCGTTTTTTTTCCGGTTTTAATTTTAAAAATTACGGTATTGGCAAGATATTCAACGCCCGGTTTCACAGTAGTTATTTTCTGCTGGCCAAACCCTGGAAATATAACAAACGGTAAAAAAAACAGTAAAATATTTTTCATGGTGTTTAATATTCTAAATGATTCTCCTGCATCAAAGTTTTGTTCCTTTTAAACTATGATTAATTTTAGTTATTTATTCAACAGAAAATCTATCTGTTTTTTCAATTTAGGTAAATCCCTTGAAATAATTCCCCAAATAATTACATCATCAACTTTGTCATACCCATGAATCACCCAATTTCTTAAATCTACGATCCTCCTTGCATCAGATATGTCAATATTTTTATCAATCTTTAATATTCTGTTTGTTGCTTCTCCAATTATTTCAAGCTCCCTCTCAATTCCACGCCGTAATAACTTATTTGACCTGTAAATATTAAAATCCTTTTTGTCACCAAGGAATTCATAAATGGAATCTATTGAATCTTTAATGTCATGTAAATTTTTCAATATCTCACGCTGCATATAAGAGTTGTTTTGTTTCCTCAACACTTTCTATAAAATAGGGATTTGATAAAGAATTTTCAGTAATTAAATCAATTTTAAGATTAAATAATTCTTCTAATTTATAATGCAACTCAAAGTAATTATCAGTATACCGTTCAATTGAAATGTCCTTAAACGAAATCAGTATATCTATATCGCTGTTAGCATTAAATTTATCTGTGCATACAGAGCCGAAAACATACATGGTTTTGACATCATATGTCTCACATAGTTTTTTTAATGAATTAATTTTATCTGTAATCAGTTTCTGCATAAGATATTTTTCTCCAAATATAATAATTTTTTATGGTAAAATATTTCATTGAATAAATGAACGAATATTATATTTTTACGCCATCATTTTAAAAAATATTATAACATCACGCCATGCGCCTTGTTTTTGCAACCAACAACCCTCATAAACTGCATGAGATCCGGAGCATGCTTGACAACCGGTTCGAACTGTTAAGCCTTCATGATATCGGCTGTTCCGAAGAAGTTCCGGAGAATGGCGCCACGCTCGAAAGCAATGCGTCTGAAAAAGCGCATTACATTTTTAATAAATACTGGGTGAATTGTTTTGCCGACGATACCGGGCTTGAAATCGAAGCGCTCAACAGGGAACCGGGCGTATATTCCGCACGCTATGCAGGAGAACAGAAAAACCCTGCAGACAATATCAAAAGAGTAATAGAAAAACTTCAGGATAAAACAAATCGTAATGCACGATTCCGCTGTGTTATTTCACTGGTAATAGATGGCCGGGAAACCCAATTCGAAGGGATCGTCAATGGCAAAATCCTTACCGAATGCAGAGGCAGCGACGGCTTTGGTTACGACTCGGTTTTTCTGCCTGACGGGTACTCTCAAACCTTTGCAGAAATGCCCTTGGATGAAAAAAATAAAATAAGCCACAGAGGACGGGCTGTTCAGAAATTTATATTGTTTTTAACAAATCAAAATGTTTAAAAAATTTTACCATTTCCGACCCGTATGGGTTATCATTTTTCTGGCGGTATTTAGTATTTTTCATTACGGCAAAAACTTTAATGAACTTCCGTTAGGTCCTCATATTTGGGCGCAAGCAGACAGATATGCTATTGCCAAAGGATTTTTGAATAATCATTTCAATTTTTTCCTGCCTCAGACATATAACCTTGCACCTGCTTTATCCCCTGATAAACCATTAAAGCATAGAGAAGGCATTAGCAGGGCAGATTTTCCTATCCATAGTTATATTGTTGCATTGGCTATGAAAATTTCAGGTATCTCTACCCCTTTATTATTTCGTTTATACACGTTGCTATACAGTTTAACCGGCTTGTTTTTTTTGTTTCTTTTCATAAAAAAATTAACGCGTTCTCATTTAAAAACTTTCTTTGTATTAACCTTTACATTAACAACTCCGGCTTTCACTTTTTATCAGTCGGGCACGCTTCCGACAATCCCTTCTGTTGCAAATATTTTTATTGCGCTTTGGTTTTATTATAAATTCTCCGAACAGAAGAAATACAGGTTCTTTTATTTAGCTGTCGCCTTTTTAACGTTAGCTGCTCTTCCCCGGCTCCATTTTATAATATTTCTTATTGCATTTTCAGGATACAGGAGTTTAGTTTTTTTCCGGCAGAAAAAAATTATCTTTAAAGAAGTATCCTCTTTTTTTATCGCTTTTGGAATATTATTAATCAATTTCCTGTATAATTCATATCTTGAACACAGGTATGGTTCTATCTTTCTTTCAGCCTTAGCTTCGCCTGACAGCGTTAAAGATTTTATATCAATCTTGAAAATTCTTGCCACAGATAATTTTTATTGTTATACAACTCCTGTTCACCTGTTTGTTTCACTTTCATCGCTGGGGATTTTAATTTTA
>JACREX010000105.1 GCA_016212695.1 Bacteroidia bacterium | reverse complement strand
TTAATCTTAGTTCATTAAAAAGTTTCATGTTTTTTGTATCTTTGTGTTTCAAGTAGGAAAGATACGAAAGTATTCTTGTTCTTAGCATTTGGAAACCCTTGAGTTATCAACATAATATTGTTTAAAGACAGACTCTAATTATGAATATCGAGCTGTAGAATTTCAAAGTGAAGAGAATATTTCAACACCTGCCTGCCGCCTGCCTGCCGGTAGGCAGGGTAGGCAAGGTTCATTATTCGGTATTCAATATTCGACATTATAAAGGCTAAAAGGATAATGTTCTTTTTTAACAGAGGCTAAGTCGTTTCAGAAAGCCTTCAGGCTCATATCAAGGCTTTTTATATGGTGTGTAAGAGCGCCAATAGAAATATAATCTACGCCGCATTCAGCGTAACTTTTAACGGTTTCCATGGTAATGCCGCCCGACGATTCAGTTTCATATTTTCCATGAATCATTTTTATTGCTTTCGCGGTATTTTCAATGGAAAAATTGTCAAGCATGATCCGGTGTATCCCTCCTATGGAAATGATTTTCTCAACATCCCTGAGGGTTCTTGCTTCGATTTCGATCTTCATATCTTTTTTTATTTTTTTGAGATAATCGCGGGTTTTTGAAAGAGCATTTTCAATCCCTCCTGCAAAATCAATATGATTATCTTTTATCAGGATCATATCGTAAAGACCCATCCTGTGGTTTTCTCCGCCGCCGATACGAACCGCTTCTTTTTCTAAAAACCTCATGCCGGGAGTGGTTTTTCTTGTATCAACGATTTTTGTTTTTAACCCTTTTATTTTGTCTGCATATTGATGAGTTGCCGTTGCAATGCCGCTCATTCGCTGCATGATGTTCAGTACAAGCCGTTCCGCTTTCAGAATTGAATGAACAGGCCCTTTAACAATAAATGCTTTGTCTCCTTTAGAAATAGCGGTTCCATCTTCAATAAAAACAGTAACATCAAGTTGTGTATCCACGTACATGAAAATTTTTTGGGCAATTTCTATTCCGGCAAGAATTCCTTTTTCTTTAACGAGAAGATGAGCTTTGCCCGTGACATTTTCAGGAACTGTTGCCAGGGATGTATGATCCCCGTCGCCTACATCTTCTTGAAGGGCGTTTTGTATAAAAGCTCTTATATATCGCTCGTTATTCTTTTTCAATTTTTAACTGGTGTATCAGCGGCTGATAGTTTTTCATCTTAAGGAGAAAGTAGATTCTGAAATTTCCGTTTGCCGTTTTAACACTGCCGATAGCATATCGTGCTCCCTCTTTTCCTCCTTGGTGTAAAATCGTGAAATCAGAGGGTGTGTTTTTGCTGAAAAAATCTTTTATGATAAGTTCTGCCTGCGCTTTGCTGTAAACGTCTTCCTGGTTTTGGATTACCAGTTCGATATTCTGATTGAAAAATTTAGCGAGTTCTTTTGCATTACCGGTTTTAATAGCAGTTACAATTTCTTCCGGGATATTTGTTGTGGTAATCTGTTCGGCGGTACTTACAGAAACTATGAAGAGTATTATTGGGAATAGAATCCGGAATAGCATTTCAATATTATTCGTTTAACTTTGCAAGCATTTTTTACAGCAAAAATCGAACCATTACACGATTTTTACAGATTTTAATTTTTTTTTAAACACTTGCAAACCTAATGAATTTTGAAAAACCGGCAAATGCTTTTTGATATTTTTACATCCGGATATTTTAATTTGAACCGCTATGAAAACCACATTGTTGCTTACGGGAGAAACCCATTTTGATTATATAGCCAGGGGAATAAAACTTTATCAGGACCGTATCCGGCATTATCTTCCGCTTGAAACGAGGATTATTCCTGATTTGAAGAATACCATGTCTTTACCTGTTGAAATGATAAAGGAAAAAGAGGGTATGGCCCAGTTGAAAAAAGTTACAGAAACGGATTTTGTTGTTTTGCTTGATGAAAACGGCAGGGACTATAACTCAATTCAATTTGCAAAGTATATTGAAAACAAAATGCAGTATAGTAAAAATGTTGTGTTTATCATTGGAGGAGCATATGGTTTTTCGGAAGAAGTTTATAAAAGAGCAGACGAAAAAATTTCATTATCAAAAATGACCTTTTCGCACCAGATAATCCGACTGATTTTTTTTGAGCAGATGTATCGCGCAATGACCATTATCAGGGGCGAAAAGTATCATCACGAATAAATTTTTTAATAAAATATGAAACCAAATATATAAAAATAACGTATAATTTAAAAAATGTTTGACAAAAACGCTTTTTATTATGATTAAGTTCTTATTTTCTGTGATAATCTTGTTTTTTTATTGTATCAAAGTAAATGCTCAAAATACGTTTGAAGGAAGTATCTTTTTTTTAAAAATTACAACTGTGGATACTTCTTATTATGCCTATCATGTAAAAGGCGATATGGTACGGATTGATGAGTTGGATAAAAAGAAAGATATTGTAAACAGCCTGCTGGTTGATCTGAAGGGGCAAAAAATGACTGCCATGAGCCCTGCCAGAAAAATGTATATGAAACTCAATTCTAATCCCTATACTCCTATCGAAGACAAAAATTTTGAAATTATCAAGACCAATAATAAAAAGAGTATTCTTGGATACGAATGCATGCAATGGCGGGTGAAAAATAAAACCATGAATACCGAGATCACATACTGGGTGGCCAATGATAATTTCTGTTTTTTTGGCGATCTTCTCAAGATTCTGAACCGATCGGAGAAGCAGGCAAAGTTTTTCCTACAGATACCGGACGCCAAGTGTTTTGGCCCCTTGCTGTCGGAAGAGCGCACCCTTTTGCGCGACCAGAAAATGAAACTTTCCGTAATTGATATAAAAAAGACTAAACTTGACAATACCCTGTTTGTAGTTCCATCGGATTACAAAAATTTTGAACGCTGATTTTTGCGTTTTTTCTTCTGCATAACAAAAGATTTCTCCGATAAATTTTACATTTGCGTTTAATGTTTTTTATAAGAACCGAATGTTTTTCTTTAAAATTTTTAATAACAACAGCCCGGTAGTTTTTATCATGATGCCTTTATTCCTGATTCTTCTGTGGATAAAGAATTTTACGACGGGATCCTATACGGTTATACCTTTTGACAATATCCAGATGCCGTTGTATTCAGCAATACAGGGGTTAACTTTTAAAAATACATATATTGCAATTTTTATTGGATTTTTATTGATTGCGATACAGGTAATTCTTTTTATCAGGCTTAATGTAAAGTATATTTTTATTGAAAACAGGTCGTTTCTGCCGGCCTTTATTTTTATTTTCATCTCTGGTAGTTTTATCCAGTTGCAGAGGATACATCCCGCATTATGTGCGAATATTTTCTTTTTATGGGCATTCGACAAACTCCTTTCGACTTATAAGAGGAACAATACATTTGCGGCGGTTTTTGATGCTTCGTTCCTGATATCCATAGGGAGCCTGTTTTATTTTAATATGTTTTATTTCCTTGTATTTTTATGGATCGGGTTCCTTGTAATAAAACCATTTAGTTTTAGCGAATGGTTAATTTCAATTATAGGATTTATCACACCCTACTTTTTTTTAATCTCTTATTATTTTCTTACCGATAAATTGTATTATTTCTACGAAATGATTCATAACAATGCCAGCGCCAGAAACAGCATACTTTTTTGGGATTTCTCATATTACTTATTCTATGGATTTCTTTTATTCCTTGCGCTGGTTTCAACATTGTATTTTCTGCAGGGTATCAATGTAAAAAAGATTGTTATCAGACGATATTTTACGATTTTATTATTACTGATACTTTTTCTGGTTACGGCATATATCCTTTTAAAATCGGCCTCAGTTGAATTACTTACCATGATCGCCATGCCCATCTCTTACCTGATCGCCTACTATTTGATAACAATCCGGAAAAAATGGATAAAAGAAGTTTGGGTCGCCATTTTTTTAATATTACTTTTTTTAATTCAATTTTTTAATTAGGCGGAGAACATTTTTTTGATTTATTGTTTTTATGTAATATTTTTACATAAATATAATATGCTATGATAAATCAATATATAAGGGAACTGCTTTCCGATAACAACCGGATTATTATTCCGGATTTTGGCGCGTTTATTGCCCGGGTATCATCCAACCTCAAAGATGCCGGATCATTGGAAAACAAGACGATTGTCTTTAATGATATTCTAAAGTTCAACGACGGGTTGCTCCTCAATTATATTATTAAAGTTGAAAATGTTGATATCACGGTAGCCCTGCAAAAAGTTACAGAATATACAGAGAATATTAAAGCAGAGTTTAATAAAGGAAATACTTATTTTATTGAGGGAATAGGCCGGTTGCAGAAAGATATGCGGGGGAATGTAATTTTAGTTCAAGCCCCTGAAAACCCTGCTGAAGACAACCAAAAAGAAATTCCTGTTGTCGAAAAGCAGGATATGGCGGCAAGTATTCCGGGACCGCCTGACATCGCGCCAATCATTCAGGAAGAAAAAAAGAATCCTGAACCCGAAGTGAAAACCGAAGCCCCTGTTGAAGAAAATAAAACAGAAAAAATACCGGCAGAGCAGAAAGAAATGGTTAAGGAAGAAACAAAAGAATATTTGACAGAGAAAACGGAGGAACTAAAAAAAGAAGAGATAAAGAAGCCCCTGAAAAAACCTGAAAAGAAAAAGAAACAGGAACCTGTAGCCGCTACATCCAAAAAGAAAAGTAAAACATGGTTAGCCATATTGATATGGAGTATTTCCGGCGTATTGTTTCTTGCAATGATGTTTCTTGGAGCGGTAAGGTTTGGGTTTATCAAGGATATTAAAATATTCCCTAAAGACGACTGGATATCAGTGAACGATAAATTAATCGAGGACCTTAATGACTACAATAAAAAATATAAAGACCAGCTCAAGGTTTCTGAAAGCAAGAAAGAAGAAAATGTTCAGAAAAGCGAAGGGTCGTTTGGTGAAACATCAGAAGGGAGTTTTGATACCCCTTCCGATAAAAAATCCAATAACGGAAAAGAGCAGAAGCAGGATCAATCAGTAAAATCAGACCAGGGATCATCGGCGGGCAACTTTGATGCGCCCACAGATAATAAAACCCAGGCAACCGTTAAAGATCAGAAAGCGAAAGATTCAAAAACAAGCAGCATGGCAGCCACAGGCAAATATATTCTTGTTGCCGGCTCGTTTAAGAGCAAAGATGCAGCCGATAAATTTTTAGGCCAGTTAAAAGAAAAGGGTTTTTCAAAAGCAGAATATGCAGGCGAGCGAAACGGCATGTTCATGGTGTGTTACGGCTCTTTTAATGATCAGAATGAAGCGGCTGCCGAATTGAATACGCTGAAGCAAAAAGGGGTTCAATCCTGGATTATGGCGAAATAACAGGTATGCTGATTAAAAAAATTAACATCAGTGAAATTGGCGAGGTAGAGTTTGTAAAAAGCCACAAGGCAAGGAATATCAGTATTTGGATTAAGCCGTTTTTGCCTGTTAGGGTTACTGTTCCGCGCGGTGTTGAATATGCCGAAGCAGAGAAGTTTTTTTTAAAAAAGATCCACTGGTTGAAACACGCCATACAAAAAACCAAAAAAACTGAAAGCAGATACACTATTTTTGACAACACTACGCAATTTAAGACATTAGAACATATCCTTCAATTAAATCCGGAAGCAAGAAAAAACATTAATATTTTTGTATCCGGAGGGATCATTAAAATTTCTTATCCGGATCATGCAGATGTGAAGCATCCTCTTATTCAGAGATGTATCCGGAAGGGAATTGAAGAAGCCTGGCGAATCGAGGCAAATAAATATTTACCGGTACGGGCGGAGGAATTGGCAAAAAAATTCGGTTTTACCATAAAAGCCGTTTCGGTTCGCAACAGCAAAACCCGATGGGGCAGTTGTTCCATTGATAATAATATTACCTTGTCAATACATCTTATCCGGTTGCCACAGCACCTTATTGATTATGTGATCCTTCACGAGATGGTTCATACAGTGCATAAAAATCATGGTCCTAAATATCATGAAACTCTGAGCCGGATTCTTCCCAATGAAAAACAGTTATCAAGAGCCCTGACCAAATATAACATTAATGTGTACTGATAATAAATCGTTTATTATTGCTGCTCTTCCTCTTCTCTCAGAAACTCCATATACTCCTTATCTTCGTTAAAGTAGAGAAAAAGCGTATCATTATTGATTAAATAAAGAGAAGAAAATTTTATAACCTCCCAGAATTTTTCGTTCCATTCATTTTTTTCCCCTTTTGGGGGAGTGTTGATTTTGCTGATTTTTATATGGTTCGTATCGGTTAGTTCATATTTTCCTTTCAGATCATTTTCTTCGGTAAAGCCGTCAAGCACCCCGGTGCTTCCATCATCGTTGAAGTGAATTTTCACGGGCCGTTTTATTTTTTCCGGTAATTTCAGTGCGGTTTCGGTTTCTGAGTTTACATAACTCGAAAGGATCCAGTTGCCCGTGAGCCCTGAATCCTTAAAAGGTATGGCGAAGAAACGGATATAGCCGTAATCGGATGATAAGACAAGAGTATCTTCTCTCTGGTAGTATTTTGAGGCTTTTGTAAGACACAGAAAAACTTTTTCTGCCACACCCCCATTATAAGTGAGCTCGTCTGATTTGAGATATTTATATTGAATGGAATTTCCCGCAAGGCTTGTGATCTTCAATTTTCCAAGGTTTGAATCTAACTTGAAGGTCATTTCCATATTGGGGTGAATAACAATGTAGAAATTTTTATGGCTCAGATCTTCTGCTTCCATGCTGCCGTATTTTAATTCGGCAAGCATCCATCGTTTGTCAATGATATTATTCAACTCGTTTGAAGCCGATGCGCCGGGTTTTAAATAGCAGAAAAGAATTAGAAAAACAAGAAATATCCCGTAGCGTTTTTTCCGGCTCATAGTATGATTTGTATGATATCAACAAAAGTAATAACTTTTTCCCGAGTCTGTGAACAAAAAGGAATATAAAAATTTTGATATATACTTTAAATGGTTAAATTGTTGACATTGTTAAATGGTTATTTTAATTATCACATAGACTATTAATGATTGATTTATAACGATTTAGCAATATAACAATTTGACAATGTCTGTTCAATAAAAGTTAAATTTGTAACCGTTTGCAGTATAAATAATACCTTGCCCGTTTTAAAGATTTAGGTTATTTTTTGCAAATCATTTTCGTAAAATTATTTTTTTAATCAGGGTGTTTTTGTTGCTTGTGAACCGGTATAAATAAATGCCGTCGCTTAGTTTGGTTCCGCTTTCATTAGTTCCATTCCATGAAATATTATAGGCGCCTTTATTCAGGAGCTGATTACTAATCAGGGATTTTAAATTTGGTTTACGGATTCTTAACCAACGTGAATTTTTCCCATTCGCCGGCCTTTTCTTTGTTCGCTATTAATAAATAGCCTAAATTCTGGTCTGCAGAAACATATTTGCCATTAGAGGCTTTTATGGCTACCTGGTTATTTCCTAAATCTTTAAGTGTAAAAGTTTCCCAAGTGCTGGCATTTCTTTTGTCTGCAGTTAAAAAATCACCGGCAACATAATTGGCGCAAACATAACAATTAGTATTTGCCTTTATCGTTATCGTATTTCCTTCCAGGTGGCTGATAGTAAACGTTTCCCACTCGCCCACATCGGGCCTGTTGGCAACCAATTTAATACAGGAAGTATCGCCGGGAACCGTTACATATTGGTTATTAAACGCCTTGATGGCAATCGTTTCTTCGTTTGCATTATGAACGGAACACCCGGTTATTGCGCCTGATGCCAATAAAAGAAAAATAAAATGTTTTATCAATTTCATAAACAGAATAGTTTGTATTATATGGCAAATATATTTATTTTGTAGTTTTAAAAAAAAATATCATGAATAGTTAAAAAAAAAATTACTATGAAGTTTCCATTATCAACCCTGAGCATTGCGCTTATTGTATTGGCTTGCTTTATAATTGACATGACTTTAAAAAACTGGAAAAAGCAGGAACGGGTTATAGAACATGATGTTCACCAATACTATGCTTATCTCCCCGCGCAATTTATATTTCACGATATTAAACTGACAAAAAGCGATTACCGCTACGGAGACGATTTATACTGGTTCTGGCCAACCATTACCCCGGGTGGAAAAAAAGTAATAAAAATGACTATGGGATTATCGCTGATGTATGCCCCGTTTTTTTTCGTGGCTCATGGATATGCCCTTATCTCAGACTATCCCGTAAATGGTTTTTCCGAACCCTATAAGGTTTTTCTTTTATTAAGCGCAATTTTTTACCTGTTCGTCGGATTAGACTTTCTGAAAAAAATACTGCAGCATTATGGTTTTTCGGATACCATCACAGCAATCACCCTATTGTTGGTAGGATTGGGTACAAATTTACTTTGTTATTCTTCGCAGTCTGCTCCCATGTCGCATGTATATAGCTTTTGCCTGTTTTCGGTTTTTATATATTACACCATCAGATGGTATGAACTTCAAACCATAAAAAACACATTGGTCATTGGTCTTTTGGCCGGGTTGATCTCCCTGATACGCCCGTCTGATGCCGTGTTATTGATTTTTTTTGTATTATTTGATATTGGCAACTTTTCTGATTTTAGACAAAGGCTCCTGTTATACAAACGAAATTTTTTTTTGCTTTTGCTGATGGGCCTCTTGTCTTTCCTGGTATGGGCGCCACAGTTTGCATACTGGAAAACCGTTACCGGCAAACTTTTATTTTATTCATACACAGACGAGGGCTTCTTTTGGAGCCATCCTAAAATAATAGACGGCCTGTTTAGCTTTCGCAAAGGATGGTTGGTATATACGCCCATTATGTCATTTGCATTGATCGGAATTTTTCTGATGAGGGACGCATTCAAAAAACTCAGGCTCCCCATTATTTTATTTTTCCTTGTCAATATTTATGTTATATTTTCCTGGTGGTGCTGGTGGTATGGCGGTACATATGGGCAGCGCAGCCTTGTTGAAAGTTATGCCATATTAGCCATTCCCATGGCTTCGTTCATTAAATTCCTTTCTGAAAAAAAGTGGATTTTTAATATATTGTTTTACTGCGTTGCCGCATTTTTTATCTGGCTGAATATTTTCCAGACATACCAGTATGAATATCATTCGCTTCACTGGGACGGGATGAGTAAAAAATTATATTTTAAACAATTTGGCAGGATTAACAAGATTGCTGATTATGATTCTTTTGTTGACTGGCCAAACTATGAGAAAGCAAAATTCGGCGATAAATATGTGAAGCCTGCTGAAACAAAAAATGAACAGAAAATAACACCCGATGAGAATCGTACTATACAGGATAATCCTATTAAAACAAATGGCAAACTTATTTATTTAAAGGCTTCAAATAATAAATTTGTTTGCGCTGATGCAGGTCGCGGGAAAATTGTTGTTGCCGATAAAGAAAAAGCATCACTATGGGAAACTTTCAGTTTGCAGATGATGGAAAACAATAAATGTATTATCCGGTCATTTGAAAATAAATTTTTAAGTGCAGATATCGGAAGTAAATGTGATGTTACAGCATTTAGAGATAAAGCGCAGGCATGGGAAATATTTACCATTGAAAAACCGGATAGCGACTACATTGCGCTTAAAGCGGCCAATGGGAAATACCTAACTGTAGATGAAAAAACGCTCCAGCTTTTTGCAAGAAATAATACGATTGGCAGGCAGGAAAAATTCAAGATGATAATAAAATAAATATCTTTAAACAAGGTGAATGAAAAAGCTGAATTTTATATTTTTTATTACCGCAACTGCCGGGGTGATATCATTTGACCTGTATAAAGCCGCCCATGCCTCTTTTACTCATGACGAAAGTTATACGTATTTACATTTCGTGAATACAAATATAATGGATATTATTTCCTATTTTGAACCATTTACAAACAATCATATTCTGAATACATTGCTAATGAAGTTTTCACAGGCATTATTAGGAACTTCGGAACTTACATTGCGCCTTCCCAATATCCTTTCGCATCTTTTATACATGATTTTTATTTTTAAATTATTTGACCGCTACTGCAATAAATATTTTATTTTGTTCTTCATCCTGTTGAATGCAAATCCCTTTCTGCTCGATTTTTTTTCATTAGCCCGCGGTTATGGAATAGCAATCGGGTTAATGACTGCAGGGCTTTACTACTATTGTCGCTATATAGAAAATCAAAAAATCCATAATCATATTCTATCCTTGGTACTTATTGGTTTTGCATCACTTGCCAATTTTACTCTTCTCAATATTTTTTTGATTTTGATCCTGATGCATAACCTTTTTCAATTTATAATTAACCGCAGGCCTTTTTCTCTAAAAAATTTATGGAAGATTAATAGAATTAACGTGATGATCGGTTTTGTTTTTTCTATGATTTTATATGAACCTATCCGCAAGATCATCAAGTATAAACTCATTGACTTTGGCGGGATGGAAGGATTCTGGCACGATACCGCAGGAACGTTGGCTCATGCATTTGCGTATGATGTTTTATACAGAGACTATATGATAGTTTTTTTCAAAATGTTTTTTATTTCCTTTTCTGTTCTTTTTCTACTGAGAATTATTAAATATTTTTTTAAAAAAAATCCTGTCACCTTAGTTCAGAAATTCGGTCTTTTTTTCGGTTTAATTCTTTTTTTTCTGATTGATGGAACAATCCTTCAGCATTATCTGCTTGGTACTCCTTACCTTGAGTTAAGGTTTGCGCTTTTTATGTATCCCTTATTTATTTTTATGTGCTGCTTCCTTATTGCAGATTTTATGACTGATTCTTATAAATATTTAAAAGGCGGATTTATTGTATTAATTACCGCAACGCTTTTCCTGCACACCGGCTATGCTATCAATACAAGCTCATATTTTGAATGGAAATATGATATGCATACAAAAGAAATGCTGAAAGATATTGACCGGGTAAAACCAAAAGAGTGTTCCCAAATAAAACTGGGGATAACATGGATATTTGAACCAACAGTAAACTTTTATAAAGAAACATTAAACCTTAATTGGCTATCTATGGTGGATAGAAACGGTTTAAAACCTGAAGAACACGACTACTATTACATTAGCCCGGAAGACATGAATATTATTGATACTAAAAATATTGAAATAATTCATTGCTACCCGGATTTTAAAAATTGTTTAGTCAGGAATAATAAAAAAAGCATAAGGAAAAAAAAAATACAACTGAAAGCAATAAATGACAACTATATTTGCGCTGATTCAACATTAAATCATTTGATTTTTGCTAACAAAGAAAAAGCCGGGCTTTGCGAAACCTTTTCATTGATTATTTATGTAAACAACAAATGTGCGATACGCTCTTATGATGATCATTATTTTTGCGCTGAATTAGATCATAAAAATCAACTCACCACTTATGTAAACTATATAGCTGCATGGGAAACCTTTACATTGGTTGAACTGGACGGTAATTTTGTGGCTTTTAAAGCGGTCAATGGAAAGTATATTACGATCGATGAAAAAACCCTTCAACTTTTTGCAAGAAGCAAGATCATTGGAAAGCGGGAAAAATTTGAAATAATAATAAAATAAGTTTATGAAACAATATATGATAAAGCGGTTGTTAACAAACCATAAGTTCTATATTTACTGTTCGCTGATTATTTTTGGAATTATTTTCTTTACAACGGCAATTATTAACCATTATTATTTTCGAACCTTTGCCTTCGATTATGGCACTTATAATTTCGTATTTTGGGATTATTCACATTTTCGGGTTAGTGTATGTCCTATATACCCTGATAAAACAATGACATTTCTACAAGATCATTTCTCATTCACACTTATGTATTTCATTCCTATTTATTGGCTGCTTAACTGGCTGACAGGGACATATACGTTACTTATAATACAAACCACACTCATTCTTCTTAGCGGTTGGATTGTCTATCGCTTAATAGTTTTAAAAACCGGTGAAGCGTGGTTAGGACTTGCTGCATTATTATATTATTTTTTATTGCAGGGGCGATATAGCACTTTTACCGGAGATGTAAATATTGCAGTAATTTCTGCATGCATGGTGCCGTTTTTTATTTACTTTTTTGAAACCAAACGTTACTTTGCAACTTCTATAATCTTTGTACTTGCTCTATTTTCACGGGAAAACATGCCGGTATGGTTTATATTCATACTGTTTATTCTAATGATTTGGCACCGTAAAGAGAAAAGAGTTTTGTTTATTTGTTCGATATATATTGTGTCGTCAATTATTTTTTTTGTTGTACTTTTTAAATTTTTTATTCCACTATTCGAAACGCCTGAAAAGACTTATAATTTATTTAATTATTCTGCACTAGGCGCTAATCCATCAAGTGCAATTATTTTTATTCTGAAGCACCCTGTAGAAGTTTTCAGAATGTTTTTTGAAAATCATTTAGGACAACAAGAATATAATGGAGTTAAATTGGAATTTTATCGGGTTTACTTGGTTTCGGGCGGATTCGTGTTGTTTTATCGTCCTCAATATTTTATTTGGTTTATTCCAATCGTTGCTCAGAAAATGCTTAATGATTTCCCAATTCGTTGGGGCATTGAATGGTATTACTCAATCGAAGTCGTCACTATTTTACCATTAACTGTTTTTATTATACTGTCAGAAATAAAATCATCTAAATTGAAATATGTTCTTGCAGCAGCAGTATGTATTTTAGCACTGAAAGTAACCATAAATAAGACTAATCCTGAAAATCGAAAAATGGCATGGTGGGGTACAGTCAAAGAAAATATTTTCGATAAAAACTTTTTCAAATCAGAGTTTGATGTAAAGAAAGCACATGATTATTTAAAATTGATTCCGGCTGATGCAAAAGTTAGCGCAACCGAAAGAATAATTCCACAATTAAGCCAAAGACAATACATATATAATTTTCCTAAGGTCAGCGATGCGGAATATATTGTTGCAATGAGCGCGGGAAACCATTATTATCCTTTAAACAATGAAGAATTTTCTAATGAAATATCCAAGTACCGTTCAAATCCAGATTGGAATATTTTAGTTAATGAGAATTCATTATTAATATTAAAAAAAAAACATCTCTGTTTTTATAATCGATCTACTCTTTTATAAAAGTTAACCTTTTCAGTTTTAGTTTTCCTATATTAACCGTGGGGATGTTTCCGTTTGATTTTTTCATTTTATCCGGAGTTATATCATCGCGCACCATAGTGTAAAGGCTTGCCGATGCCATCCAGTGATAAAACTGGAAATCGCCCAGTAGCTCAAAACTGCCGTCGGGTTTTGAAACCGTATGATACGAACCAGACCACCACTGGTTCCATGCTATGATTACTCCTCCGTCAATAGGCTTATCATTGTCGTCAACTAAGCGGCCAATAATTCTGCAGCTTTTATTTTTATGCTGAGAATAATTATAATAGTTATCAAAGCATTTGCAATCGCCTTTTTCCCCATGTTTATAATTTTTAAAGGCATCGGCAACCGGCTTCGGCGTACCATGTACTTTGTGGCCATTAGCGGTTGTCGTTTCTCCTTTGCTGTTCAGCACGCCCATAAAATTTGCATGGAAACTAAACCATCCCACATCTTTATACTGCCACCATGAATAGCCGATTCCCCCGCAGTTATAAACCTGCTCAAGTGTTTTTTGTGCAAACTCTTTTTGAGTATCATATTTCACTGAGTCGTTATCAGCAGGGATCGAGGTTTCTCCGATCATCCAGGATTTTTTAATATATTTTCCGTACCAGTATAACTCGTTTCTTACCTGTTCCGGCTCATATTCGTATGGATGGATGGAAAGAAAATCAACATCTAAGATATTCGGGTCCCATTCAAATACCTCCCTGATTCCCGAAAGGCCGATAGTGGACAACTGATTTGGCGCATACTTTTTCATAATTTTATTCCACCTTTTTACAATATAATAAACATCCTCCTTTTTTCTTTCTAATGAATCAAAATATAAGGGCTCGTTAAAAAAATCGTATGCCATAATCGTGGTATCGTGATTAAAACGGGTTGCCAGTTTTATAAAATGATCTTCTACGGTTTTATACTCCGGAACAAAGTGGATTAAAAAAATTACTTTAAGCCCGGCTTTATTTACAGCATTAAACAATTCGTCCAGCGCATCAAAATATTTTTTATAGTTTTCATCGTTTGTCAGCAGAATATAGGTATTCGAACCCTCGCCGGTGAGGGCGCTGATTGTAATTAATCCTGCTTTGCTTTTATCAACTAATGGTTCGACCCCGACCAAACGAACCGTGTTAAATCCCAGTTCTTTTATCAGTTCCATATCGGCCTGCAACTGCATTAAACAGGAGTCTTTTGTTTTGTATTTAAAATTTGAATCCTTATTATACCCTTTGTATGGACAGGGCCAAAAGTCCTTTTTATCGGCCTGCAGCGATACGATATAGTTCACCGTAACAGGATAAAAGTCTTTCCCGTTCAGGATGAATTTATTATTTTTGAGTGAAACAAAATGCTCTTTTGAAGTTGAAACAGTAATCTCTTTTGAACTGAACGGGTCTGACAAATATAGAATTGCAGAGCCTGAAAATAAAAGAAAAACTATAAGATACTTTTTCATGAAAATTATTTTTCACTTTTTTTCTTTTCTTAAAATTTCGTCTATCTGGCGTTTATTTTGTGGTAAATAATTGGTTGCTATATCCCATATTATCATATAGTCTATTCCATGATATTCATGCGCTATTTTATTTCTCAGATAATACATTTCGGGCCAGGGAACCTGCGAGTATTTTTCTTTGATTTTATCAGGCAGATTTTTTACCGCTTCGCCTATGATTTCAAAATTTCTTATCACTGCATCAACCGTCTTATAATCCTGCTTAAATTTAATAAAGTCATACCCTGCAATGTACTCGGCAATTCTTGCCATTGACAGTTGAATATCCTCAAGATATAAAAGACAGGTGCGGTTTTCTTTGTTCATTTCAAACGTAAATTACTTGTTTTAAAATATGGTTTTTAATCTGTGGTTTTAATGCATTCTTTGTTACAAGATCAATCTTCCGGTTAAATATTTTTTCTAAAAAAATTTCGAGTGAAAAAAATTTCCAGCCTATGGGCTTCTCTGTTTCAACAAGCATGTCTATATCGCTGTCTTTGCACTGTGTGTTATCGGTAAAAGACCCGAACAAACCAATCTTTTTAACGGAATATTCGGTCTGTAAATAGGGCTTAATATCTTTAAGCTTTGCTAATATTTCATTTTTTGAATTCATAAAACAAAAATAATCAAATTTGTATTATCACGGGGTAAGCGCATGCCTGCTATTTCAAATATCGCTTGCTGAAAATATTGTATTTCAAAACACAATACAGCGCCCTGAAACCGTCTTTAGCGCTAATTTTTTTCCCTTCGCTGAAAGTTCTCCCATAATAAGAAATACCAACTTCATAAATTCGAATATTGGGTATTTTGGCAATTTTAGTGGTAACTTCAGGACAAAAAGCAAATCGTTTTTCTTTCAAATATATTTTTTTTATAATATCCGAACGAAATAATTTGTAACAAGTATGTACATCTGAAAGATTAAGATTCGTGAACATATTAGAAAAAAATGTCAGTAGTTTGTTCCCCAAGGTATGCCAGAAAAATAAAATCCTGTGCGGCTGGCCTCCCATGAAACGCGAACCATATACCACATCTGCAAAATCGTTTACAATGGGCTTTAGCATTAAATTATATTCTTCAGGGTCATATTCCAAATCTGCATCCTGAATAATCAGATAATCTCCTGTTGCAACATCAATACCACAATGTAATGCGGCTCCTTTGCCTTTATTAACATTCTGGTTAAATAATTTTATATCTGCCTCGGAATGGGCTTTAATATATTCTTCGATTACTTCCTTAGTTGCATCATTTGAGCAATCATTAATCAGAATAATTTCTTTTTCGATATCATGGATCAACTTTACACCGAGTACCTTGTCAAGAATCAGGTGTATTGTTTTTGCCTCATTATAGGCAGGAATGATTATACTTAGTTTCATCTGTATAAATTTTTTCCCGCAGAGTTTCGCTAATTTTTCGCTGATTTCCGCAGAGGCGTTTCTGCGGAACTTTGCGTTTTCATCTGCGTGAATCTGCGAGATATTAAGTGTTTACAAAATTTATTCACACTTGATGATGTTTATTAAATCGTGGGTATTTCATTTTATTTAACATTATGCATTCACAATTTCACCCCGACTTCTTCTTTGATAAAATACATGGGCCGGGATTTTGATTCGTAATAGATCTTTGCGATATACTCTCCGATGATGCCTGTGCAGAAAAGCTGAACGCCGCCGATTATCAGGATCATTACCAAAAGGGATGTCCATCCCGGCACCGCATGTCCTAATGCTTTAACAATGATGGCATATACAGCATAACAGATACCAAATAAAAAGACGAACAACCCTAAGTAAAACGCCAGCCGCAGGGGTTTTGAAGAAAAAGAAATAATCCCGTCAAAACAAAGGTTCAGCATTTTTTTCAGGGTATATTGTGATTTCCCGGCAAAACGGGGCGCCTCATTATATTCTACGATCGCCTGCTTAAATCCCATCCAGCTTACCAGGCCGCGGGTAAAGCGGGCGCGTTCTTTGATCTTTACAAATGAATCCACAGCCTGCCGGCTCATAAGCCTGAAATCGGCAGAAGCAGGCTCTATCCTGACATCCGATAAAAAGTTGATGAGTGTGTAAAATAATGCTGATGTGATTTTTTTCAAGAAACCTGTTCCGCCTGAGTCTATTCTCCTTGTATTGACAATATCGCATCCTTCCTTGTATTTCTCAATTAACACGGGAATAACATCGGGCGGATGCTGGAGGTCGGCATCCATCATGATAACAATTTCTCCCCGTGAACATTCAAGCCCTGCCAGAAGAGCTGCCTGGTGGCCGAAGTTGCGCGAAAATGAAATCCCTTTAACATTTGAATCTTTGGCAAACAACTGTTTTACCATTTCGAACGAACGGTCGCGGCTTCCGTCATCCACAAAAATAATTTCATGGCTTTTTCCCAGATTATTTAAAACCTCAGCAAGGTTTTCGTAAAGATGCCCAAGGTTGGGCTCTTCATTATACAAAGGAATTACTACACTAATATCGGGTATTCCCGGTTTCATAAGTTTACATTTATTTTTTTAGAAATCATGGTTTTTCACGTTGAATTGCCAAAAGTTCACAATGATTCCATGATTTTACCACTGAAACATTGTAACGATTTCGTATATTATTTATTATTTCCTCTTCGCAAACCATCACCGTATCTCCGGCAGAAAGGTCCTGGTCTTTTTTTGTTGTAATATCGAAACCAGCCGTTTTTTGCATTTCAATATAATAATGAACCGGTGCATTGTAGCCCTTGTGTGAAACAATATATTTTTTCTGTGTTGCAAGTGCTTTCATAAAATATCCGTAAAGATGCGGAGGGCAACAGTTTTTTTCTATCTGATAAGCAAATTCAACCGCATTCTTATATGGCTGTGCAAATATTGCTATTAAAACTAAAGCAAGAATAACAACTCTTTTTTTTGTGTCTTTTAAAATTTCAATATTACAGAAAAATTCGATAAAAAACACAAGGGGTATGGCTGCAAGAATTGCCAAAAAGGGATAAACCGGGGCTATGTACCATGATAATTTTGTTCCGGCGGTTGATATGATCAGAACCAAAAAAATAATTAATACAAACGCTAACGCTGAAAATCTTTTTAAAAGGGTGGCGTTTTTATAGAAAACCAAAACAGCCAATGATAACGGAATAAAGAAAAGCCATTGACCGGCCTGCCATTCGAATAAATTATTTATGTAATACCAAAAACCATGCTGATGATTTTCGAGTGTGTTCAGATACCGGCCTGTAACTTCATTTCCGATCATGGCTTTCAGATATCCTGGGTTTTTTAATTCCCGTATCAGGTAATATCCACCGGAAATAATCAGAAAAAAAACCGCAGAAAAATAAAAATGCTTGTTTCTTAAAATCCGGCCCACGTTTTTTTTATAAAAGCTATATCCGATCAGAACGGGTATGAAAAATAAACCGGAAATTCCTTTTGTAAGAACAGAAAGAGTAATCCCGATCCATGTAAGATAAAGATATTTAATTTTACCGGTCTCGGAAAAAATAAAAAATGCAAGACAATATAAACTTGTAAAAAAAATAAGGAGTGCATCATAATCGCCAGTTCTGCCAACATGGTCCTGTAAATAACCGGGAATAGTTACCAGCACCAGAATGCTGCATAATCCCAGTAATTTATTATTTAAATGTTTTGCGCAAAACCAGTAAATCAGCATCAATGTGGCAAAAACAGCCATTGCAGAAGGAAGGCGTATGGCAAGTTCATTGATACCAAAAAGTTTTATTCCGGCAACCTGCAGCCAAATCATCAATGGCGGTTTGGTACTCCACATATCGGGAGAATTATTAAAACATGGCACAAGAAAATTTGAATTTCTGTACATTTCAAGAGCATTACAGGCAAGCCTTGATTCGTCCCAGAGTCTGAGAGACCATGAACTTAAGTGTAAAAAAACCGGGAAATAGAGTAAAATGCCGACAATTAAATAAGGGATATATTTCAAAAATCGATTACTCTGCATATGGATAACCGGGGAATTAAAAATTTTCCGCTATGGATTTCATGGAGAACGGCTTTTATTGTAATTTTTCTTCAGATAAATTGGTTTCATCAACAATATATAAAGGCCTGTTTCTAAGATTTGAGGCCATTCTTCCGATATATTCACCAATGATTCCGATGGCGATCAACTGTATGCTTCCTATGAATAACACACACAACATAAGCGAGGTCCATCCTGCGATATACTGTTTTATGATGAACCTTGAATAAAGTGCATATAAAATAAGAAAGAAGGAAATCAAAGCCATAACAAAACCCGAAATGGTGGCGAATTTTAAGGGAAAATCTGAAAAGGAGGTGATTCCGTTAAGCGCCAGTCTAAGCATTTTAGAAATAGTGTATCCCGATATGCCTTCTTTGCGTTCTTCCCGGTTGTATTGAACAAATGATTGCTTAAATCCCGCCCATGCGATCTGTCCCCGCAGGTATTTTTCCTGCTCCGGCATTTTTTTCAAAACATTCACAACCTTTCTGTCAATAATGCGGAAGTCTCCTGTATCTAAAGGTATATCTATGGTTGTGATTTTTTTCAGTATTCTGTAGAACAGTTTGGCGCTGGTACGTTTAAAAATAGTTTCGCCTTCCCTGACTTTTCTCTTTGCATATACCACATCGTACCCTTCACTCATTTTCAGGTACATCTCCGCAATCAGTTCCGGGGGATCCTGCAGGTCTGCATCTATAATAACAACCCTGTCTCCGCTGCAATAATCCAAACCTGCTGATACCGCAATCTGATGCCCGAAATTCCTGCTGAAATTTATATATTTAACAAAACCGTGTTTCTCTGCCAACGATTTTATCAGCACAATAGAGTTATCGCTGCTGCCGTCGTTTATAAAAATAAATTCTTTGGTAATACCCAGTGATTCCATGACAGAGGTAAGCCTTTCAAAAAGCAGGAAGATATTTTTTTCTTCGTTATAAACAGGGATAATAACCGATAACTGAATGTCTGTACCCATTGTTTTTAGTTAATATTTGCTTAGGAACAATATTGTCATTTTAACCCTTAAAAATATTGAATAACGAACAAGGAATGATGAATACAGAAGGGTGTTTTAACTTCAAAATTATTCACTTCGTTCATGAGAGTAGTTCTGCGGTTCGACATTCGGCATTCAATATTCATAATTAAAATACACTTTGTTTTTTCAGGTCTAATTAATTAAATCGGATGGTCCTCTTTCTGAACCAAAAGCAAATATAGGGATTTTAAATTAATTAATTTCAGCGCAAACGCAAGCAGGGAACTTATGAGAATAAGAATCAGAAAGCCATAAAGCCAGTTTACGGTAACATATTTTGAAAATATCCCGATACCGCAGACCGCTATAACAAATGCGAACAGTGTAAAAATAAATTTATAATTGAATTTTAAATTGAATATTTTTCGCGCAATAAAAATCTGGGCGGCGGCAGTAACCGTTTGTGTAACTAAGCTTGCAACCGCAGAACCCAACGCATAAAACCTGGGTATCAGCACGAAATTCAAAACAATATTTAAAATCATTCCGGCGCAGGCCATAATGTTGAGTTCGCGCATGCTGCCGTTTGCCGTGAGCAGCGTTCCAAAAATATAGGTCGTGGAAATAGATAGAAATCCTATCATCAGAATCCCCAATAAATCGGCAGACATTTCGATATGGGATTTATAAAGCAAATTCATTATCTCCTGCCTGTAGATAAATGAGGTGATTGATAAAATAATTGCAGGAACTATGATGAGGGAATACGAAAACTGCGTTAATTGTACGATAGACTGCCTTAATTTTATCATTCTTGCAAACATGGGTAATAGAAGGCCGGCAAACAGGAATGCAAACATAGAAACCGCATCCAGAATCCGAAAAGCCTGGGCATAAATGCCCGCCTGTTCCCGGCCGTTCGGAAGCAAACGTTCCAGCATCACGGAATCTATGCGGTTATAAAGCGCCATCAGCAAAATCAATAATGCATAGGGGTAGCTTTGTTTCAGAAAAACAATAAAAAAATTCAGGTCGAACTTCAACCGCAGGAACCCGGATTTGGCTAATACCACAAAAAAAGTAACTATGGTTGTCAATCCATATGCCACGGTCTGGGCATATACAAACCACTCAATCTTAAACTCTGTTTTTGTTATATTACCCCAAAGAAGAGCTGAACAAATAATTATCATAAGCGTTTTATCCAGTACGGAAAGCATACTGTCTGTCTTAAAAAAATGAAGACCGCTGATATTTGAACGGAGATAAAGCGTAAAAGAAATCAGGAACTGGTTAAACATAAGAAGAAAGAGTATTTTTATCTGTTCCCAGTGATAGCCGATGATCACCGCCACAAAAAGGCAAACAAAAAAATACAGGATGGCAAGAACAAATTTCAGGATAACCACATTCGAAAGATATTTGCTGAGAAGCTGGTTGTGCTGCGCTATGTTGCGGTTATTGTAATTGGTGATGCCCAGATCAAGAAGAATATTGAGCATCATGGAAAAATTGAAAAGAGAAAAATACAGGCCATATTCCTGCGCCCCCACAACATTCTGGATCGTTCTGTCTATGCCAAATATCCAGAATGGCTTGATAAGCAGGTTCAGGCATACAAGCAATGCGAGATTTGTAATAAATTTTCTTTTCAAACCAAAATCTTTTAAACTGCAAACCTACGTGATTTTTGCCATATGCGCAACACAAAATGCTTTATTTTAAAATGGAAAACAAAGCCATATCCCTCTGCGAAAATTCAAATGAAAGTACAAATCTCTTGGGACTTGAGACTTGAAATTTGGGACTTGTAATAGAAATGTATAAATTTACCCCGTGTAAAGTATAGTATCTTTATATTTTTAAAAACCAAAACCCATGAGACACATACTGATTATTCTCCTGATTTCCCTATCGGCATGTTCAGCCAAGAAAGGCGTGTTCTATGAAGAAATGAATAAAACTCTTGCCGTGAAATCGGATGGGAACAAACTTATTTTATATACCGGAAATTCCAAAAATTTTTCGGCTTATTTTATTTATGAAATAAAAACCAAGGTGGATAAAACAAAAAAAGAACTCTGCATTACGGCATTCCATGCCACTCATAAAGATAACAAGGATAAATTTGAAATAGACCTAAAGCAACTTGGTATTGAAAATATACAGGAATATAAAATCATCTGGGTGGATCCTGATGGAAAAAATATCAACCTGCAATTAGAGAAGAATAAATAACCCGCCCCTCATTACCGCACCGGCGAATTATCGTCTTTTTGCTTATTTATGGTAGTCTGAACTATTTTATTGTTTCGGAATATCGCTTCGTAAATAACTTCGCCTTTCTCGTTGTAATATCTTGCTTTTCCGTTCTTTTTTCCTTTTTCGTATTCAATCTCGGTCTGCGGCTTGCCCCATTTGAACCACTCCGTCCACTTGCCGTCGGCCTTCCCGTTCAGGTAATTTTCATCTTTAAGTTTTGATCCAAGGTTATTGAAATATTCCCATTTGCCGTCTTTTTTTCCCTTTTCATAATAGCCTTTATATTCCATCTGGCCGTTTGGGAAGAATGACATGACGGGTCCATGAAGGACAGAGTCTTTATAGGTTTCCGAACTCTGCATCTTCCCGTTTTCATAGTACAGGATGAAGGTCCCGTCTTTGATTCCTTTTTTATAATTTGCCTCAGATTTTTTAAAGCCGTTGTCATACCTTTTTGTCCACTTGCCATCCATGATTCCACTGACATAATTTCCCTCAAGCGTTTTTTTCCCGTTCTCAGCATACTCGGTCCACAGGCCGTTTTCTTTACCGTCGGTGAATTCGCCTTCGTGAAATTTTTTTCCGCTCTCATACAGCACAAGCCACTTTCCGTCTTTAACGCCCTGCTTGTAGTTTGCTTCTTTCCACACCGTGCCGCCGGCATACCACCATGTCCATTTGCCTTCCATTTTTCCGTTCAGGTAATTTCCCTCGTTGCCTTTGCCGCCGTCTTTTCTCCAATAGGTCCATTTGCCTTCCTGGACATCTGCAATGAAATTTCCTTCAATATCCGGTTTTCCGTCGGTGTTCCACCACGTAGCGGGTCCGTCTTTTTTATCATCTTTAAAAGTAATCTCCGATTCTTTAACATCCTTTTTCCACCAGCGTTTCACAACGCCGTTCCGCAAGCCGTCTTTATAAGGAATGATTGCTTTCAGTCCCCCGTCTTCTGCCCAGAAATTCCATTCTCCGTTTTTCTTTCCGCCGAGCATCGCGCCTTCAGTTTCTTTCTGTCCATTGCGATACCATGTGGTATTTTTGCCATTCTCATAATTCATTTCGCTCTGCAGTTTTCCATCGTCCCACCATTGCTGCCACTTGCCAGTCTTAACGCCATTCGTGAATATACCGGCGCTTTTTTTGTTTCCAATGGAATAATATGTTGTCCACACACCGGTTTCTTTTCCTTCCCTGAATTCGCCTTCTTCCCTGACTTTCCCGTTTGAATAATAATCAACAATTTTCCCGTTTCCATTCTCTACCGCCAACTTGCCATTGGAATCCCAGAAACTGCGAACTTTAAATGAATATTGAGAATAATAATATTCTTCTTTCTTTTTCTTTCCGTTATCATGATAATAGGTCCAGAGGCTGTCTCTGCCGTCATTTTTGAAATAACCTTCTTCCGTAAGCGTTCCTTGTTCGTTCCATGCCGAATATTTTCCCTGCTGAACGCCTTTGAAAAAATCTCCTTCGTTCTGTTTTTTTCCGTTTTTATAATAATAAATCACTTTTCCGTGAGGCTGTCCCTTTCGGAAATCAGTCTCCTGAACCTTGTAGCCATCCTTATCCCAATAGGTCCACCGGCCGTCTTCAAACCCGAACTTCATAACCCCTTCGCCCTGCTTTTTTCCGTTTTTCCATTTATACGTTACAATCTCTCCATCGGGGACAGAAGTGCGGATTTCAGATTTTTTGGTAGTATCAGGTAAGGATTCATCATTTTGCGCAAAGCAGAAAACACAGGATGAAAAGAAGATCAGGATCAATATTATTTTTTTGTTCATTTTAATGGCGTATTAAAAAATGTTGCAAGATAAATGTAGTGTGTGAAAATAACAAAGAAAAATTCGGGGTAAAAAAATCCCGCCAGTGAGCGGGATTTTTTGCTTATTGTTTCACGATTTTCTTCAGCGCTGTCCCTTTTTCAGAATGAATCTTCAATATGTAAACACCCGAAGGCATCGTTGTCATATTGATTTTTGACTGTTTTCCTATAGATGAACAATACAGTATTTGCCCGACAATATTCAGCAATTCCACATTTGTTTCTCTATCCGTATTGTTTTCAATGATAAGTTCGTTATTTACCGGGTTCGGATAAATTTCACAATTCAGTTCACCAGTTTTTGTTTGAGGAACATTGACATCAATAATCCCGTTGTCTTCGATATTAGACAGGCTCTGGCTGAAAGGCCCGCTCATGTCTTTGGAACCTGCAGGAGCGCAATCTCCGTCTAATCTGAGCGCAGCTATAAAGTAACGCTTCAACCCGCTTGGCACATTATTGTCGGTGTATGATGTGAGGTTGCCCGGCAGGGAATCGATCAACTCGACCCCTGTTGACGGCCTCCACCTGTATATCAGGAACTGGTCGTAATTATAGCCTTCGTAAAAATCCCATATCAGGTTCACAAAATTGCCTGTTCCCTGGTTCTGGTTCAGGTGAATGGTTTTATGTACCGGGCTAATCTGCGATTCATTACCGCAACTGTCAACAGCGGATATTTTATACCGCCACGAACGGATGAAGGAATTTGAAACAGGGTCTTTCCACACACTGAGCGAATCCGCATCTACGATTCCGGCATACTGATACAAGTTTGCATGAGAGCCTTCTTTGTAAATTTTGTAATAGTCAATTCCGGTTGTCTGCACTCTTTCCCATACAACAAGGTTTTTGTTTGAAACGCTGTCAACCGTAACCATGCAGATTGGCTGCACCTGCGGCAGAACCTGTGCAACGCCGGCATTGAATGTTCCTTCGCAGCCGTTTGCATCGCTAACCGTGAGGCTGTAATTTCCGGGTGGCACGTTTGCAATATTTTGCGTTACTGCGTTGTTCGACCACAGGTAACTGTAAGGCTGAGCGCCTCCTGTTGCATGCACAAATACGCCTCCCGCCGAAGCGCCGCAGCCTGTGCTCGCCGTACTGTCTAATGTTACAACCGGACCGCCGGCGCTGTTAATACCAACTGTTCCTGTAGCAGTGCAGGAGTGAGAATCTGTTACGGTTAATGTATAGATGTTGGATGTTAGATGCTGGATGTTAGATGAGGTTGAGTCATTAGACCATATATAAGTATATGGCTGGGTTCCTCCTGTAACGGTTGCTGCGGCGGTTCCATCGCCTGCCCCGCATGATGCGTTGGTTACGGTAAACTGTATGTTCAGTTGCTGCGGTTCATTGAGAATAATGCTTATAGCGCTCTTGCATCCCGCCGTATCTGTAACTTCAAGTTCATACGGACCTGCTGAAAGACCTGATGATATATCTTCCGTTGCCGCGCCGTTGGACCAGAGGAAATGATAAGGCTGCACGCCTCCTGTTACGTTCATATCAACAGTTCCGTCAGCGCCTCCGTGGCATGATACATTTGTAATATTACTCACAGATATATTCGGAGCCAACGCGTCGTTGATGGTAACAAGAGCGAATGTGCTGCAATTATTATTGTCTGTAACAGAAACAAGGTAAGTCCCTGCGCTGAGGCTGTCGGCAAAAGCGCCCTGCGCCCCGTTTGACCACACAAAAGTATAAGGCTGCGCGCCGCCTGAAGCATTAGAGGTTGCTGTGCCATCGTCAACAGTGCAGGTGGCATCGGTAACTGTAACATTTATTGTTAAACCGGCAGGCTCTGTTATTGTGGCTGTTTCTGTAACAGCGCAGTTGTAATGATCCATTACCGTTACGCTGTATGTTCCTGCGCACAGGCTGAAAGCCGTAGGTCCGATCTGCGTGTAAGCATCGTTCCACTGGTATGTATAAGGCGGGTGACCTCCTTCAGGGTTTGCCGTGATAAAGCCATTGCAATTGCCATGGCAGGCGAGAGCATGAGGAGTGAGCGTGAGTGAGAGACTGTCGCACGATACGCCTATGTTAACCTGCTTGTAAACCGTGTCGCCGGAACATCCGTACTGATTGGTTTCAACAACGCTGATAATGCCTATTCCCGTTGTTCCCCATTGTATGTTCACAAGATTATCGCCCTGGCCTGTTACTATGGTTCCGTTTGAAACGCTCCAATAGTAAGTATTGCCCGGCGTTTGCGTTACATAATAATTATTGAAATCGCCGGGGTCAACCTGCGCCTGACCGATATTAATAGTTTAGGTTTTTTTTATTTTTCCCAATTCTGAATGTTATTGCGAATATACGATTTTATTTTTTCATATTCATCCTTTCGGATGATTCTGTCATGAAATAATGCCTGCCATGCGAAATTTGCCGCGGGATGTTTTTTATTGGCAATACG